>NZ_VATX01000002.1:0-64944 GCF_005774635.1 Glutamicibacter sp. V16R2B1 | reverse complement strand
GTACCCATGTGAACCTTGATCCTGTCCCGGCTTTCCGGGGCAGGACCAGGTTTTCAGACACACTTTATTGCCTATAGGCCCAGTCTGGATTCGGCGCTTGTCCCCGGCGTGCCGAGGCCCGAAGATGTAAGGCATGGCCACACGACTTCTTCTGCTCGCCGACACCCACGTCCCCGCCCGGGCAAGGAAACTGCCCTCTGCGGTGCTTCAGGCCGTTGCGGCCGCCGATGCCGTGATTCATGCGGGGGACTGGATCGATCTGCCGACCTATGAACTGCTCTTTAACCGGGCCCGCCAGCTCCATGGGGTCTACGGGAACAATGACGGTCCGGATTTGCGGCAGCGGCTGCCGGAAGTCGCGCACTTCACCGTGGAGGAGCTGAAGTTCTCCCTCATTCACGAGACCGGGCCTGCCCGGCGCCGTGAGGAACGCGCGGACGCGGCGTTTGCCGGCAGCGACGTACTGGTGTTCGGGCACTCGCATATCCCCTGGGATACGGTTTCTCCCGGCGGGATGCGCCTGCTCAATCCCGGTTCCCCCACGGACCGGCGCCGCCAGCCACACTGCACCATGATGAGCGTGGTGGTGACGGGGCGCCGCCTGGAGGTCGAATTGCACCGGGTGGAGCGCGACTAGGCCGGTCCTGGCCGCCGGACACGGCGGCCAGGACCATCAGTGGGAAGTCAGGCCTGGGTCAGGCGCTGGCCCGAGGCGGTGTCGAACAGGTGGATGTGTCCGGGCTCCGGGACGATGTTGATCTTCTCGCCCCGCCGCGGCGGCTTGCGCCCATCCACCCGCATCACCACCGGGTGGTCCTTGCCCTCAAGGTGCACGCTGCCGTAAATGTAGGCGTCCGCGCCGAGTTCCTCCACCACGTCCACGTGCAGTTCGACACCCTCGCCCGGGGCTGCCCGGCGCAGATCCTCGGGACGGATGCCGAAGGTGGTGCCGCCGGAGGCTCCCGGGGCGGGGTAGGCCGTGTTGCCGAAGGCCACCTGGCCCCCAGTCTCGGTGAGCTCCAGCAGGTTCATGGACGGGGAGCCGATGAAACCGGCGACGAAGACGTTGTTGGGCCGGTCGTAGAGTTCACGCGGGGTTCCCACCTGCTGCAAGGTGCCTTCCTTCAGGACCGCCACGCGGTCTCCCATGGTCAGCGCCTCCACCTGGTCGTGGGTGACGTACACGGTGGTGACCCCGAGCCGGCGGGTCAGCGAGGAGATCTGGGTGCGGGTCTGCACGCGCAGCTTCGCGTCCAGGTTCGACAGCGGCTCATCCATGAGGAACACCTGCGGTGAGCGCACAATCGCCCGTCCCATGGCCACGCGCTGGCGCTGGCCGCCGGACAACGCCTTCGGCTTGCGGTCCAGGTACTGTTCCAGATCCAGCAGTTGCGCTGCCTCGCGCACCCGCCGGGCCCGTTCTTCCTTGTCCACCCCGGCGATCTTCAGGGCGAAACCCATGTTCTCCGCCACGCTCATGTGCGGGTACAGCGCATAGTTCTGGAAGACCATGGCAATATCCCGGTCCTTGGGTGGAACGTTCGTGACGTCCCGGTCCCCGATGCGGATGGTCCCGCCGTCCACCTCCTCCAGCCCGGCCAGCATGCGCAGGGTGGTGGACTTGCCGCAGCCCGAGGGGCCGACCAGGACGAGGAATTCCCCGTCGGCGATTTCCAGGTCGATGCCGTCCACCGAGGGGACCAGTGCACCGGGATAGATACGCGTGGCTTTCTCAAAAGTCACAGATGCCATGACGACATTCCTTTCACGGGCAGGTACGTGCCCGACGATCCGTAGTGAAAGTGATATGGGTAACAGCATTCTTGCACACTTCTGCCCCGGGTTCCGGCCTGGTGTTGTTCGCCCCTAGGCTTGGGCGACGGTGGAGCCGCGCACCACCAGCTGTCCGGGCAGCACCAGATGTGAGGCATCCAGCGGTTCGCCCTCGATAAGCCGGCGCAGCTGCCGGGCGGCCCCGCTGCCCAGCCCTTCGGCGTTCAGGTTGATACTGGTCAATGGAGGATTGGTGGTGGAGGAGTAGGGAAGGTCATCGAAGCCGGCCACGGCCAGCTCGTCGGGAAGCTGCAGCCCGGCCACCCGGGCCTCCTGCAGCACCCCGTAGGCGTGGGTGTCGGTGGCGCAGCCGATCGCGGTGATCCCCTGCGCCTGCCACTGCGGCCACGCCGCGGCGAAACCGGCGGCCGCCTCTCCCACGTCGATGGTGGTGGCGATCACCGCCCCCTCGGGCAGCTGCATTCCGTGTTCGTACACGGCATGGGTGAAGGCCTGCTGGCGCTGGCGCAGGGTGGCGGTCCCGGTGTTCGCGTCCAGGTACGCGACCTTGCGGTGCCCGAGTCCGGCGAAGTGTTCGACCATGTCCCGGGCCCCCTGGGCGACATCCAGGTTGACGGCCGGCACCTGCGGCGGGGCGTCGGGGGCGTCGATGGCCACCACCGGGATGGGCGAACCCAGTTCGCTCAGGAACTGCCGGTTTGGCGCATCGATGAGCAGACCCGCCGGACGCAGGCCCAGCAGCCGGCGCACCTCCGGGACGCTGGGGGACTGGCCGGGATCGGTGACCGAAAGCAGCAGCTGGTAGTCCGAACCCAGGACCTTGCGCACCCCGGCGATCAGCCGGGCGAAGAAGGGGTTGGAGATGTCCGGGGCGACCATGATGACGGTGGAGCTCACGCCCCGGGCCAGGGAGCTGCCGATCCCGTCCACCACGTACCCCAGATCGCTGATGGCCTGGCGCACCTTTTGCACGTTGCGCTCGGAAACCCGTCCGCTGGCCTTGCCGTTGGCCACCAGGGAGACGGTGGCGGTGGAGACCCCGGCCGCGCGGGCCACCATGGCCGCGGTGACGCGGCGAGGCGGCCGTTCGCCGGTGCTGGGGTCCTTGGGATTCATGTCACTATCCTATCCGCTGCGCCCCCTGGGGCAGGTGCGCGCGGGAACCCCAAACCCGAAGCCAAGTTAAGCGTTTGACGTAAAGCGCTTAACGGAGCAGAATCTTCCCAGAACCAAGCTCTGTACCGGCCCAAGCGGCCGGTTCCCCAATGATGTGGAGGACCTGATGGCCGTGACGAACCCCGATGCGCCGCGCAAGATCATCCTGGACTGCGACCCCGGGCATGACGACGCGGTGGCACTGCTGCTGGCCCATGGCAACCCGCGGATCGACCTGTTGGCCGTCACCACCGTGGTGGGCAACCAGACCCTGGAAAAGGTCACCGCCAACGCGCTGGCCGTGGGAACCATCGCCGGAATCACCGGTGTTCCCTTCGCCGCCGGTTGTGCCCGGCCGCTGGTGCGCACCATTGAAAACGCCCCCGACATCCACGGGGATTCGGGGATGGATGGACCGCTGCAGCCGGAACCGGCCATTGAACTGGATCGGCGCCACGCCGTGGACCTGATCATCGAGACGATCATGAGCCACGAACCGGGGGAAATCACCCTGGTGCCCACCGGCGGGCTGACCAATATTGCGCTTGCCGCCCGCAAGGAACCACGCATCGTCGAGCGCGTGCGTGAAGTGGTGCTCATGGGCGGGGGCTGCCATGTCGGCAACTGGTCGGCCGTGGCCGAGTTCAACATCAAGATCGACCCCGAGGCCGCGCACATCGTCTTCAACGAATCCTGGCCGGTGGTGATGGTGGGCCTGGACCTGACGCACCAGGCGCTGGCGACCGACGAGGTCATCGAACGGATCGAAGCGGTGGGCACCGCCCCGGCCCGCTTCGTGCGCGAACTGATGGACTTCTTCAAGGCCGCCTACAAGGACGCCCAGGGCTTTGACGCCCCACCGGTGCACGACCCCTGCGCAGTTGCCTACGTCATCGACCCCACCGTGGTCTCCACCGTCAAGGTGCCGGTGGACATTGAACTGTCCGGCGCACTGACCCTGGGCATGACCGTCGCCGACTTCCGCGCCCCGGCCCCCGCCGACTGCAACACCTCGGTGGCAATGGAGCTGGACCACGAACGCTTCTGGGACCTGGTGATCCAGGCGCTGCACAACATCGGTGAAGTCCAGCTGCCCACCGCACAGAACGCCGGTGCCCGGTGAGCGCCCCAGCGATGCCGGGAACCGACCGGCGCAATGCCGCGGGGTTGATGATCGCCCTGCTCACCGCCTGCGTGGCCTTCCAGCTCAACGCCTCCATGCTGTCCCCGGCCCTGGTCACCATGGGCGAGGAACTCAACGCCGACCAGGCCTCCATCGGGCTGAGCCAGACCTGGTTCTTCACCACGGCGGCACTGTTCTCCCTCTTCCTGCCGCGCTTCAGCGATGTGGTGGGGCGCAAGCGGGTGCTGGTGGGCATGATGCTGGCCACCGCCGTCGGTTCGATGATCGCCGCGCTGGCCCCCAACATCGGGTGGCTGTTCGTCGGGCGCATCATCCAGGGCGTCTCCGGGCCCACCGTGCCGCTGTGCCTGCTGATGCTGCGCAGCGCGGTGAGCGACCCGAAACGCTACGGCACCCTCATGGGATTGATCCTGGCCGTGAACGGCGGGGTGGCCGGGGTGGACTCCTTCCTCGGCGGCTACCTGGCTGAGAACTTCGGGTTCCGCTCGATCTTCTGGTTCATGGTCGTGCTCGCCCTGCTGGCCACCGTCGCGGTGGCGATGCTGTGCGCCGAAAGCAAGCCGCAGGCGGGGACCGGCATGGACTGGCGTGGAGTCATCTACATTGTGATCGCCGTGGGTGCGCTGCTCACGGCCCTGAACGAGGCGGCCACGCTCATTGGCGCCTTCAGCACCGACACGCTGCTGATTTCACTGGCGCTGCTGGCGCTCGCCGGACTGTGCTTTGCCGCGTTCTGGCACACCGAACAGCGGGTCGCCGAGCCGATGGTGCAGATCCGCCATCTGCGCCTGCGTTCCACCTGGGCGCCGTTGTTGACCACCCTGCTGACGATGACCGGTATTTTCGCCGTCATCAACGGGATCATCCCGGCCTTCGTCCAGGCCGCCGAGCCCGGCTTCGGCATCGGGGCCACCCAGACCGCGCTGCTGATCCTGACCCCGTACGCCCTGCTGGGCTGGGTGTTCGGCCCCATCAGCGGACGGCTGGCCCCGGTCCTTGGCTACACCACGGTGCTGCGCGCCGGAATGATCGGCTCCATCCTGTCCCTGGTGCTGATCCTGGTCCTGGGCATGAACTCCCTGCCGTGGATGATCGCCGGCAGCGCGTTGTTGGGCATCTGCTATGCCGGTACGGTGAACATCATGCTCAACGGACTGGGCGTGGTCCTCTCACCCCCGGGCAACCCGGGCTTCCTGCCGGGGATGAACGCCGGGGCGTTTAACCTCGGTGCCGGGGTCAGCTTCCTGCTGCTGCCGGCCGTGCAGGTGGCCGCGGCGCCGCTGGGCGTACACGGGTCCTACCTGGCCGTGCTGGTCACCGGCCTGGTCATTACCGTGCTGGCCCTGGCCACGTCGTTGTTGATTCCCAAGCCCGTCGATGCGGAGGTCGAGGCATGAACGCCACACCAGGACGAGAAATTATCGTAGTCGGATCGCTGAACGCCGATTTGGGGATCTACACCCAACGCCACCCCCAGCCGGGGGAAACCCTGCACGGGCACGGCTTCAACGTCGGGCCGGGCGGCAAGAGCGCCAACCAGGCCGTGGCCGCCGCAAAACTGGGGGGCCGGGTGGCCCTGATCGGAGCCGTGGGCAACGACGCGAACGGTGCGATGCTGCTGGATTCCTGCCGGGCCGCCGGAGTTGACGTCTCCAGCGTCTACCGCCGGGGACAGGTGGAGACCGGGGTCGCGGTGATCACGGTGGATGCCAGCGGGGAGAACACCATTGTCATTTCCGCCGGCGCGAACGGCACCCTGGACCGTGAGGATGTGGAGCAGGAGGAGCAGCGCTTTGCCCAGGCCGGCGTGGTCTGCCTGTGCCTGGAGGTTGCCCCCGATACAGTGCTGGCCGCCGCGCAGGCCGGCCAGCGGCATGGCGCCACCGTGCTGCTGAACCTTTCCCCCTACGCGGAGGTGGACCCGGCGCTGGTCCAGGCCACCGACGTGCTGCTGGTCAACGTGCATGAGGCTTCCCAGTTCCTGGGCGGGCAGCCGCTGCCCGATGCCCAGGCGCCCCTCGCGGCCTGGTCTGCGGTGACCGACCTGCTTAGCACGCGGGGGATCAGGAATGCGGTCATCACCCTGGGCAGTGCAGGCTCGGTGGTGCTCCAGGCCGGGATCGAGGCGGTGCTCATCGCTCCGACCAAGGTCAAGGCGATTGACACCACTGGTGCCGGGGATGCGTTTACCGGGGCGCTGGCCGCGCGGCTGGCCGCCGGGGACCCGCTGCACAGCGCGGCGGCCTACGCTTCGCGCAGCGCCGCGCTGGCCACCACCGCCAAGGGAACCCAGGCCGCCTACCCCGATGCGGGCCGCCTGGAAAGCAGCCTCGGCACCTCTCAGGTCTAAGGCCACTGCGGCGTCATTCTGCAACGCCTCGGAAGTTGCTGACTTGGCTATATTCCCAGAATGGAATGTGATGTCGGAGCATGGTCATGGGAGAGATCGTCACGTCGCCTTGGTAAACGCTCAATCGGGTGTACTGCTCCTGGGGTTATCCCTAGTGTCGTGAGCAAGGTGAGCCGGAGCCACCGGCGCACCGCGCTTGTGGAAAGGGGAACATCATGACGCACGTAAGCTCGATGCTCGAGACCTACCCGAAGGACCTGGCCGGGGTGGATCGCGAAAAGTTGGCCGCCTGCATTGCCGCCTGTTTTGAATGCGCCCAGGTCTGCACGGCCTGCGCCGACGCCTGCCTGGCCGAGGACATGGTGGCAGAGCTTCGCACCTGTATCCGCACCGACCTGGATTGTGCCGACATCTGTGCCGCCACCGGCGCGGTGCTGACCCGGCAGACCGGGGCGAACCCGACCCTGCTGCGCTCCATCCTCGAAGCCTGCCAGGCCGCCTGCGAGGTGTGCGCCGAGGAATGCGAACGCCACGCCGAGATGCACGAGCACTGCCGCATCTGCGCCGAGGCCTGCCGCCGCTGCGCCCTGGCCTGCGCCGACCTGCTGGCGTCCATGGCCTAGGCAAAGCGCCCCCGGCATCGGCGCTGCCGCCGGCGCCCCGCCCAACGCCGTCGAGTCTCCGCCCCGTGGCGGTGCCCGGCGGCGTTGTCTCATTCCGGGGGCCGAATACGTGCGGAAACCGCTGGATTTTGTGATACCGATTAATGCCAAAGGCTCCGGCGATTACATAGACTGTTATCAAAGTTCAAGTCACCCCGACTAAGGATGTGTCATGGCTGTCAAAACTCCCCATCAGAACGTCACCTTCGACTCGGTCGACGGCGAGGCCCACGGATACCTGGCGGTGCCCGAATCCGGGCGCGGACCCGGGGTGATTGTGATCCAGGAATGGTGGGGCCTGACCGACCACATCCGCGACGTGGCGGACCGACTGGCCGCCGAGGGGTTCGTCGCCCTGGCCCCGGACCTCTTTGGCGGCTGGATCACCCATGACGGGGATGAAGCGGCCAAGATGATGAGCGAGCTGCCCGAGGCCGAAGGCGCCCGGCTGCTGGCCGGAGCCGTGGACTACCTGCTGGGGCGCGAGGAGGTCACCTCCACCAAGGTCGGTGCGATCGGCTTCTGCATGGGTGGTGGCTTCGTGCTGAACCTGGCTGCCCAGCAGGGGGAGAAGATTTCCGCCGCCGTCCCGTTCTACGGGGTGGGTCAGGCGGTGCCGGATGACTACACGGGCGTCAAGGCCGCCATCCAGGGCCACTACGCCATCCATGACGGGTTCTACCCCGTCGAGGACGCCCGGGCCCAGGAAGAGCAGATCCGCCGCGAATCCGGGGCGGAGGTCACCTTCTACTACTACGACGCGGACCACGCCTTCCACAATGACCAGAACCCGGCGGGTAACTACAAGCCCGAATACGCCCGGCAGGCCTGGCAGCGCTCGGTCGAATTCCTCAAGAAGCACGCCGGCTAAGGACTTTCACGTGGCACGCATCACATAGAGTGGTGTGCACAAGCGCGTGCTACGCACAGAACTGGAACATCAACCCAAGGAGAAACGCATTATGTCTGAAACCATCATCGTGGGCGTTGACGGCTCGGAAACCGCACTGAAGGCCGCGCGCCGCGCCGCCGACCTGAGCGCCAAGCTCGGTGCCGAACTGGTCGTGGTGACCGCCCACGCCTCGGACAACACCGAGGTCGTCTCCATCGGCTCGGACACCTGGATCCTGGATGACGCCGAGCAGGCCCGCAAGCTGGCCGAGCGTGTGGCCCGCGACGTGCGCGACGCCCAGCCCGAGGCCAACGTCTCCGCCGCCGCCGGACACGGCAAGCCTGCCGAGGTGCTGATCTCCGAGGCCAACTCCCGCAACGCCTCGATGATCGTGGTCGGCAACGTCGGCATGCGCGGCCTGGGCCGCGTGCTGGGTTCGGTCGCCTCCTCGGTCGCCCACTCGGCACCGTGCGATGTGCTGGTTGTGAAGACCGACAAGTAGGACACTGCGCACCGCAGATGCGTGGCCACCGGGATCCGGCGGCCACGCATTAGTCTTTAAGCGTGCAACAGCTACGCATTACCTACGCCGCCGGGGTGGTTCCGGGCAAATGGATTGACCGTTTCGCCCAGCGCTACCCGCAGATCGAGCTCAGCGCCCGGCGCCACGACGCCGGGCCGATCCTGGAGGAACTGTCCGCCGGGCGCGCCGATGTGGTGTTCGTGCGCTACGCCCCCGGGCAGTCGCCGAAGGACGAGACCCGCCACGTGATCCCGCTCTACCAGGAGCTGGAGGTGGTGTGCGCCGCCCGTGAGCACGACGTGGAGTACTACGACCAGAGCATTCCGGCCGCCGAGGTGGAAAAGTTTGCGCTGCTGGACCTGGCGGACTACCCGCCCGAGCGCGGCGGGGTGGAGATGGCGCTGGAGGTGGTGGCCAGTGGCGCGTTCGTGGCCCGCATGCCGATGAGCCTGGCCCGGCTGCACGCCCGCAAGGACGTCATCCACCGCGTGATCGAGGACGGGCAACCCACCCAGATCGGCATTAGCTGGCCGGTGGACGCGGCGAACCTTGAGATCGTGGAGGAGTTCATCGGGGTGGTGCGCGGGCGCAGCGCCACCAGTTCCCGGCAGGCCTCGGTGCGCCAGAAGCAGCAGCACCAGGCCCGCACCGAACGCAAGGCCGGGCGCAAGCCCGCGGCGGGCGGCAACCCGTCCCCGGGACGCCACCCCAAACCCCGCAAGCGCCGCTAGCCCCGCCCCGGTGCGCCGGCCGCTAAAAGTCTAGTGGGGCAGGGGTTGGGCATGAGAAGGTGGGGTCATGGAGCAATTTGAGACACTGAGCCTACGCACCCAGGGCAGCGCCCTGATCGTCACCATCAACCGCCCCGCGTCGATGAACGCACTGGCCCTGGAGGTCGTGGAGGACCTGGAGAAGCTGGTCACGCACCTGGCGGGCACCGGGTTCGAGCACCGCGGCGTGGTGCTGACCGGGGCCGGGGAAAAGTCCTTCGTGGCCGGGGCGAACATCGTGCAGATGAAGGACATGGACGCCGACGCCGCCGACGCCTATGGCCGGCGCATGCACCGGGTCACCGAGGCGCTGGAGGCCCTGCAGGTTCCGGTCATCGCCGCGGTCAACGGCTTCGCCCTGGGCGGGGGCTGCGAACTGGCGCTGGCCTGCGACTTCATCTACGCCGCGGAGAACGCCAGCTTCGGCCAGCCGGAAGTCAACCTGGGCCTGGTGCCCGGGTTCGGCGGGTCGGTGCGCCTGCCGCGGCGGGTGGGCGTGGCCATGGCCCGCGAACTGATCTTCACCGGCCGGCGCATCAAGGCCGCCGAGGCGCTGCGCATTGGACTGGCCAACCGGGTGGTGCCGGCCGCGGAGCTGATCGACACGGCGGTGGCCACCATCGAGGAGATCGCCGCCGTCTCCCCGATGGCGGTGGCCAACGTGAAGGGGGCGATCAACCAGATCGCCGACACCGACGTGCACGCCGGACTGGACCTGGAGGCCGCCAGCTTCCGCAAGGCCTTCACCACCGAGGATTCGGTGGAGGGCCGGGCGGCGTTCGTGGAGAAGAGGAAAGCGCAATTCCCGGGCAAGTGATCCGCTACGGCACGCACCCGGACCAGTACCTGGAGGCGCACCTGCCCGCGGCGGCCACCGGGTCCGGGGCCGTGCTGATCATCCACGGCGGCTACTGGCGCACCGGCTACAACGCCGGCCTGGGCCGGCCCCTGGCCGCGGACCTGGCCCGGCGCGGGGTGGCGGCCTACAACCTGGAATACCGCCGCGGGCCGGGCAGCGCCCGGCAGATGGTGCAGGACGCGCGCACCGCGCTGGGGCTGATTCCCGCCGACGGGCCGCTGAGCGTCATCGGGCATTCGGCCGGCGCCCAGCTGGGTTGTGTGCTGGCCGCCGCCGAGCCGCGCATCACCCAGGTGATCAGCCAGGCCGGGCTGCTGGACCTGCAATTGGCCCAACGGCTGCGGCTCAGTGACGACGCGGTGCCCCTGATGCTGGGCGACACCCCGTTGGCAGAGGTCAACCCGGTGGCGCTGTGGCCGATGAGGGCGCGTGTCATAATCTTTCATGGGAGCCAGGACGAGGATGTTCCGCTGCAGGTGGCCGAGCAGGCCGCCGCACAGGCCCGCGCCCGCGGCCAGGAGCACCGCACCGAAATTTTCGGCGGGGACCACTACACGTGGATTGACCCGGCCAGCGACCAGTGGCGGGCCTGCGTCGCAGAACTGGCACCCTGGCACTTTGGAGGAAGCACATGAACCCGACGGTGATCGGCGAGGCGCTGGTCGATGTCCTGGCCCCCGGGATTTCCCCGCCCCAGGAGTTCGTGGGCGGCAGCCCGCTGAACGTGGCCGTCTCCCTGGCCCGGCTGGGCTACCCCGGCACCCTGGTTTCCCGGTGGGGGCAGGACGAGAAGGGGCGCACCATCGAGCAGCACCTGGCCGAGAACCAGGTGAAGTTCCTGGGCGGCGCCGATGACAAGCCCACCGTGATCGCCCATGGCGTGCTGGACCCGGCCGGGGGAGCGACGTTCGCCTTCAACGCGTTCTGGCAGATGCCCACCCTGGTCACCGAACTGGATCCGGGCAGCCAGCTGGTGCACACCGGCTCGATCGCCACCCTGTTCAGCCCCGCGGAGCTGCTGCCGCTGATCACCCGCGCCCGGCAGCACGCGACCATCAGCTATGACCCGAACCTGCGCCCCTCGCTGGTCTCCAACCATGCCCAAACGGTGGCCGAGGTGGAGCAGTTCGTCGCCGCCGCGGACGTGGTGCGGGTTTCGGGCATCGACCTGCGCTGGCTCTACCCGATGCGCTCGGTCAAGCAGACCGCCCGCGCCTGGCTGGAGCTGGGACCTGCCATGGTGGTCTCCACCGCCGGTTCGGCCGGGTCCTTCGGGGTGGTGCGCGCCGGAACCGTGGAACAGCAGTCCAGGCTGGTGGAGGTCACCGACACCGTGGGCGCCGGGGACTCGTTCACCGCGGCGCTGCTGTGCTGGTTCGCCGACCACGGGCTGATCGGCGCCGGGCAGCGTGAGCGGCTGGCCGCGGTGAGCCTGCAGGAGCTGCAGGCCGCCCTGGACTTCGCCTCGAAGGCCGCTGCCGTCACCGTCACCCGGGCCGGGGCGAACCCGCCCTACCGCCGGGAGCTGGCGTGATCAAGATGATCGCCTCCGACCTGGATGGCACGATCGTCTCGGGAACCGGGCAGATCTCGGCCCGCACCCGGGACGCGTTCCTGGCCGCCCGGGCCGCCGGGATCCACATCGTCTTCGTGACCGGACGGCCCTACCGCTGGCTGACCCCGATCGTGGACGCCTTTGGCGGGCTGGGAACGGTGATCTGCTCCAACGGGGCGGTGCTGTACGACCTGGAAAACGACCAGGTGCTGTGGGCGCAGACCATCGACATCGCCACCGCCCGCCAGGCCCAGCAGATCATCCTGCACCATGAACCCCAGGCCAGCTTCGCCGCCGAAACCACCAAGGGCCTGCACCTGGGCCAGGGGTTCGCCCAGGCCGGGCGCACCCTGGGCTCCCTGGCGGAACTGGACCTGCACAGCCAGGAGCTGGACACGGAGGGGATCGTGAAGTTCCTGGCGCGCTCGCCGGGGCTGCCGGTCGAGGAGTTCTACCAGGCCGTGTACCCGGATTTGTCCCAGCTGCTGTGGCTGACCCATTCGGCCACCGACGTCTCGCTGCTGGAGATGGCGCACCTGGAGATCCACAAGGCGCACACGCTGGATGAGTACGCCCGCAAACTGGACATCAAGCCCGAGGAGATCATGGCGTTCGGGGACATGCCCAATGACATTGAAATGCTGCAGTTCGTGGGGCATGGGTATGCGATGGCCGATGGCCACCGCGAGACGCTGGCCGCCACACGGCTGACCGCCCCGCCGTTTTCCCAGGACGGGGTGGCCCAGGTGATCGAACGGCTGCTGAAGTGAAGTTCGGTTTCAGCCACCGCGGGTACCGCCGCGGCGCCGAGGAGAACACGCTGGCCGCGTTTCAGCGCGCCTATGCGGCCGGGATCCGCCATTTCGAGACCGACGTGCGCGCCACCAGCGACCAGACCGTCTATGCCTTCCACGACGAAACCCTGGAGCGCATCACCGCCGGGACCGGCCGGTTCAACGACCTGAGCGCCGAGCAGGTCGGTGCGCTGCGGGCCGGCACCGAGCCGCTGGCCACCCTGGAAGAGCTCATCAACGCCTTCCCCGATGTCATGTTCAACATCGATGTGAAGGACGTGGCGGTCATTGCGCCGCTGGCCAAGGTCATTGAGCGCACCGCTAGCCATGACCGGGTGGCGCTGGCCTCCTTCGACACCGCCCGCACCCGGGCCACCGCCCACCTGCTCTCCCGCCCGGTGCGCACCAGCCCGGGCACCCGGGAAATGACCCGCATCTGGCTCTGGGCCCATCTGATCGGGCGGGTTCCGGCGAAATACCCCAAGGAGTTCTGGGCCGTCCAGGTTCCCCGGCGCCACGGCATGATCCCGGTGACCACCGGGCGCTTCATCCGCGCGGTGCGGCGTTCGGGCATGCAGGTGCATGTCTGGGTGGTCAATGACGAGCCGAGCATGCGGCGGCTGCTGGATCAGGGGGTGGATGCACTGGTCAGCGATGAGGCGCAGCTGCTCAGCCGGGTGCTGCAGGACTACCCCAGGTAGCGCTGCCGTCAGCTGAATTATCCGGCAAACCGCAGCCTCGCGCGCATGCCTCAGCTTCGATCGCCAATCTCATCCCCGGCAGCCCCGTGGCTGGGGACTCTGTGCCGGTGAACGCGCCCGGGACCGCTACCCGGAGATCTGCAGGGTCTGCAGGATCTGCGGGGCGAAGTGCTCGATCTCCGCCGGTTCGGCCTCCACCAGCAGCCGCAGCCAGGCCTCATGCTGGGCCAGCGGGGCGATCAGGCAGGCCGGGTCGATCAGCGCGTAGAGCTCGTCCGGGGTGCCGTAGGCGGAGAACTCCTCCAGGTAGGCGAACAGCGCCCGCATGATGCGCTCGTCCTGGATCTCGCAATCCCACTGCTGCTGCATCGCCGCCAGCGGCTGGGCCAGGGAGGAGAACGGGTGGGCCCAGTGCCCGGCCCCCAGGTTCAGGATCCGCCCGTGCAGCCCCACCTCCGGGGGAATGACCACCTGGTCCAGGCCGAAGGCGCCGTGTTCCACGCTCAGGGGAACCGGGGCCTGGGCCAGCACCTGGCAGGCTTCGGCCAGGGCCGGGGTGCCGGCATACAGTTCGTCGGCCTGTTCACCGGTGATTGCCAGCGGGTGCCCGTTTTCCAGGGACACGTGCAGCATCAGGGCCTGGTCGAACTGCTCGGGCAGGAACTGCGGATCCACCACCGGCATCCCGGCGTCAAAGAACGTCTGTTCCTGGCCCATCAGCCCCACCTGCAGCGAGGCCAGCGAACGCAGGGCAAATTCCCAGCTTTCCACGGTTTCCCCCAGGGCCTGCACCGTGTGCCCGAAGTCGGGGCTGAGCAGGTAGCCGGCGGTGCGGTCGATGGCCAGGGGCATGACCACCCGTTCGGGCAGCAGCTGCCCGGCCGCCACGGTGATCGCCGCCTCGGCCGTGAGGCCCGGGGCGGTGGCGGTGAAGATCAAATCGGCGGCGTCGGTGCGCACCAGGGCGCTGATCTGCTGCAGGGTGGCGGGCCAGAAGTCCACGTCCCCCTCACGTTGGATGCCATAGGCCTCGCACGCGGCATCGATCCAGGCGGCGGTGTCCTCACGCCATTCATTGCTGTTCCACACGTCTATCCAGTGAGCCACGTATTCCATCGTAGTATGTCGCCGCAAGCCCCCGATGTTGCTACCGTGGGGCTGACGGCCAGTTTGTCCTCCACCAAAGGATTTTGCCTGTGAACTCTTCGCGTCCGATGTACCGACACCGTGACTTCAAAGCCGTGCTCTTCGACCTGGACGGGGTGCTGACCCCCACCGCCCAGGTGCACCGCGAGGCCTGGCAGGAGCTGTTTGACCGGTTCCTCTCGGCCCGCCACCCCGAGGCGGCGCCCTACACCCTGGATGATTACTTCACGCTGGTTGACGGGCGCCCGCGCTACGACGGGGTGCAGGCGGTGCTGGATTCGCGCGGCATCAGCCTGCCGCACGGCACCGGGCGGGACCTGCCCGGGTTTGAGACCGTGTGCGCGCTGGGGAACCTGAAGAACGACGTGTTCATCGACATCCTGGAACGGGAGGGCATCGCCCCCTACCAGGGGTCCTTGGACTTCTTGAACCAGGTGTTGGATGCCGGGCTGGACGTGGCGGTGGTCTCCTCCTCGCGCAACGCCCGCACCGTGCTGAACGCCGCCGAGCTGGCGGACTTCTTCCCCACCGTCGTCTCGGGCACCGAGGCGACGCTGCGCCAGCTGCCGGGCAAGCCGGCGCCGGACACGTTCCTGGCCGCCGCCCGGGACCTGGGCTGGCGCCCGGAGGAGTGCGTGGTCATCGAGGACGCGGTCTCCGGGGTGCAGGCCGCGGTGGCCGGCGGCTTCCGGGTGATCGGGGTGGCCCGGGAAAACAACGCCGCCTCGCTGGCCGAGGCCGGCGCGGACTTTGTGGTCACCGACCTGTCCGAGGTGATGACCGACGAATCCGGGGATGCGCTGAGCTACGACCCGTGGTCCATCACCCTGGATGAGGCGCGCGACGATGAGGGCGCCCAGGACACCGTGTTCTCCCTGGGCAACGGCTTTTTGGGGGCCAAGGCCCCGATGCTGGGCGTGGGGGACCAGGTGGGGGGCAGCTTCATCAACGGGCTGCACGAGACCTGGCAGATCCGCTACGCGGAGAACGCCTACGGGCTGGCCTCCACCGGGCAGACGATGATCGCGGCCCCGGACTTCCGCACCATGCGCGTGTACATCAACGACGAGGCGCTGGAGGTGGGCCGCACCGAGATGGTGCGCGATGACCTGCGCCTGGACTTCCGGGACGGCACCCTGGTCTCCACCACGCTGTGGCGCACCGCCGAGGGCCACCGGGTGGCGGTCACCAGCCGCGCCATGGTCTCCTTCACCGACCGGCACCTGGCGGTGGTGGACGTGAACGTGCGCCTGCTCGACGCGCCGGGGCACGTGGTGGTGCAGTCCTCGGTGATCGGCATCCCGCCCACCACCCTGGTGCCCACCCCGGCGGACCTGGATGCCGGGGAACCCTCCCCGTTGGATCCGCGCAAGTCCGAATCCACCGGGCAGAACCCGCTGCAGCCGGCCGGGCACTATGAGCGTGACGGTCGGGCCGGGCTGTCCTACATTGTGCGCGGTTCGGGGATGAGCGTGGCCACGGTCGCTGAACACCGCGCCAGCCTCACCGGCGGCTCGCAATCCCGGATCCACACCACCACCGATGTCAGCGCGGAGCGTTCGGACCACGTGGCCAGCGCCTCGCTGCAGCCCGGGGAGGGTCTGCGGCTGAGCAAGTTCGTGGCCTACCACTCCTCGCGGCGGCACACCGCCCGGGAAATGCTGGCCCGCTCGCACCGCGCCCTGGGCCACCTGGTGCCGCGCGGCGCCGATGACCACTTCCGCGGCCAGCGCACCTACATGGGCGAGTTCTGGCAGCGCAGCGACGTGCGGGTGGACAGCGACGACAAGACGCTGCAGCGCAAGATCCGCTGGAACATCTTCCAGCTGGCCCAGGCCTCGGCCCGCGCCGACGGGCTGGGGATCTCGGCCAAGGGCACCAGCGGCAACGGCTACTCCGGGCACTACTTCTGGGACACCGAGATCTATGTGCTGCCGTTCTTGACCTACACGAACCCGCAGTGGGCGCGCAACGCGCTGCGGGCGCGGGTCTCGATGCTGCCGGCCGCGACCCGCCGCGCGCAGATCATGAACGAGGACGGGATCCTGTTCCCCTGGCGCACCATCAACGGTGAGGAGGCCAGCGCCTACTACCCGGCCGGTACCGCCCAGTACCACATCAACGCGGATATCGCCTACGCGTTGAACCGCTACATGAACGCGACCGGGGACGTGGAGTTCCTGCGTTCGGGCGGCGCGGAGATCCTGGTGGGCACGGCCCGGATGTGGTCCTCGCTCGGGTTCTGGCGGACCACCGGAAGCCGGCAGAGCTTCCACATCCACGGGGTGACCGGACCGGATGAGTACACCGCGATCGTGAACGACAACGTCTACACGAACGTGATGGCGCGCTTTAACCTGCGCTGCGCCGCGGACATGCTCGACACCCTGGCCAACCGCTTCCCGCGCTTCCACGCCGAACTCACCGAGCGCCTGCAGATCCGCGAGGGGGAGGCCGAGAACTGGCGCAAGGCCGCGCACTGCTTCCACATCCCGTTCTCCGAACGGGTGGGCATCCACCCGCAGGACGAGCACTTCTTGAACCGGGAGATCTGGGATGTGTCCAACACCGACCCGGCGAAGCTGCCGCTGCTGCTGCACTACCACCCGCTGGTGATCTACCGTTTCCAGGTGATCAAGCAGGCGGACACGGTGCTGGCCCTGTGGCTGCGCTCCAGCGACTTCACCGATGCGGAGAAGCTGGCGGACTTCAACTACTACGACCCGCTGACCACCGGGGACTCCTCGCTCTCCGCGGCCGTGCAGTCCATCGTGGCCGCGGAGGTCGGCTACCGGGACCTGGCCTACGAGTACTTCCAGGCGGCGCTGAACGTGGACCTGGAGAACTCGCACCGCAACACCGCCGACGGGGTGCACGTGGCCTCCACCGGCGGGGTGTGGGCGACGCTGATCTACGGATTCGCCGGCATGCGCGATGACGGGGACGTGCTCAGCTTCGACCCCCGGCTGCCGGCCAGCTGGTCCACGCTCTCCTTCCGGCTGGCGTGGCGCGGCTCGATGATCACGGTGCGGTTGAACAGCGATTCCATGCGGCTGAGCATGGAGGGCGGGGCCACCTTGTACTTCGCGGTGCGCGGGAAGAACTACTCGCTCTCGGCCTCCGAACCGGTGGAGATCGAACTGGACGCCCACGGCCAGGTCCGCGAGGGCAAGCCCAGCATGGAGCACGTGGTGGCGCTGCACAGCGAGGACTCCGCCGACGTCATGCAGCCCCCGCGCGGGTTCTGACCCGCGCGGGCTAGAGCGTCATCTCCTCCAGCTTGCGTCCCTTGGTCTCCTTGACCATGAACAGCACGAACAGGAAGGAGAGCAGCGCGAAGCTGGCGTAGATGCCGTAGGCCAGCTGCAGCCCGGCCTCGGCCAGGGACGGGAACGTGGTGGAGACCAGGAAGTTGGTCAGCCACTGCGCGGCCGCCGCCACGCCCAGGGCCAGGGTGCGGATGGAGTTGGGGAACATCTCCCCCAGCAGCACCCACACCGCCGGGCCCCAGCTGGCGCCGAAGCCGATCACGAACAGGTTCGCGCTGATCAAGGCGATGGTGCCCCAGGCCCCGGGCAGGCTCAGCGCCCCGTCGACGGTCACGGCCTGGGAGAACGCGAGCGTCATGGCCCCCAGGGACAGGGTCATGATCCCGGAGCCGAGCAGCAGCAGCAGCTTGCGCCCCAGCACGTCGATGAGCGAGATCGCGATGATGGTCGCCACGATGTTGGTCACCGAGGTGATCAGCGAGATGGTGAAGGAGTCCGATTCGGCGAAGCCCACCGACTTCCACAGGGTGGTGGAGTAGTAGAAGATCACGTTGATGCCCACCAGCTGCTGGAACATCGAAAGCAGGATGCCGATCCACACCACCGGGTGGAAGCCGAAGCGCCCGATCAGATCGGAGAAGGTCTGGTGGCGCTCCAGGTGCACGGTGGCGCGGATCTCCTCGATCTTCTGCTCGGTCATGGCGCCCGGCTCCATGCCCACATCCCGGGACAGGACCTGGGCGGCCTCCACGTAGCGTCCGCGTTCGACCAGGTAGCGCGGGGACTCGGGCAGCCGGGCGGCCAGCACCCCGTAGACCACCGCGGGCACCAGCAGCGACAGGTACATCCAGCGCCAGGCCTCCAGGCCGAACCAGCCCACCGCGTCGGCCGAACCCATCACGTACACCAGCAGCGCGCTGACCAGGAAGGCGATGAAGATGCCCACCACGATGCTCATCTGCTGCAGCGAGCCCAGCCGGCCGCGGTGCGCGGCCGGGGAGATCTCGGCGATGTAGGCCGGGGCGATCACCGAGGCGAAGCCCACGCCCAGCCCGCCCACGATCCGCCAGATGATCAGATCCACCGGACCGAAGCAGAACCCGGCGCCCAGGGCGGAGGCGCCCAGCAGGACGGCGGCGATGATCATGGTGCGCACCCGGCCCACCCGCTCGGCCACCACCCCGGCCACCCAGGCGCCGATCGCGGCGCCGATCAGGGCGCAGGAGACGGTGAAGCCGATGGTGACCGCGTTCAGCCCGAACTGTTCCTGCACCGCATCCACGGTGCCGTTGACGATGGAGCTGTCATAGCCAAAGAGCAGCCCGCCCAGGGCCGCGCCCAGCGCGATCCCGATCAGGCGGGCCGATATCTTGCCATCCGTTGTGTGTGAGCTCATGAGCCGATCGTAGCGCGTGGACGGTGTCAACCCTAGGCTTTCGCGTGCGCTGGTTTCCGGCTACCGCTGTTCGCCTGCGGTCGGGGCCGGGGCGTGGGCCGGATCGCTGCCGCGCCAGCGCGCCACCAGGGACATCAGGTGGTAGACCACCAGGGTGGCGATGGTCCCCAGCGCGATCCCGCCCAGCTGGAACTGGCCGAAGCTGATCTCGGAGGTGACCGCGATGGCGATGATCAGGCCTACCCCGGCGGTCATCAGGTTGATCGGGTTGCCGAAGTCCACCCGGTGCTCGATCCACAGCCGGGCCCCGATGATGCCGATCATGCCGTAGAGCACGATCCCGGCCCCGCCGATGACCCCGGCCGGGATGGTGCCGATCAGCGCCCCGAACTTGGGCAGGAACGCCAGCGCCATGGCGGCGATCGCCGCCACCCAGTAGGCGGCGGTGGAGTAGACGCGGGAGGCGGCCATCACCCCGATGTTCTCCGCATAGGTGGTGGTCGCCGAGCCGCCGCCCAGCCCGGCCAACACCGAGGCGGCACCGTCGGCCATTAGCGCCCGGCCGTTGAAGCGGGACAGGTCCCGCCCGGTCATCAGCCCCACGGTGCGCACGTGGCCGATGTTCTCGGCGATCAGCACGAACACGGCCGGCAGGAACATCAGCGCGGTGTCCAGGTGGAAGCTGGGGGTGTTGAATTCGGGCAGCCCGAACCAGGGGGCGTCGGCCACCGGGGCGAAGTCCACCTGCCCCTGGGCCAGGGCCACCAGGTAGCCGAGCACCAGGCCCACCAGGATCGAGAGCCTGCCCAGCAGCCCCTTGAACACGACGGTGGCCAGCACCACGGCCAGCACCGTGGCGAAGGTGGTCAGCGGAACCTGCTTCATCGGCTCCAGGGTCGCCCCGGCCAGGTTCAGGCCGATCAGCGCCACGATGGTGCCCATCACCACCGGCGGCATCAGCGCGTGGATCCAGCCGGTGCCGGTCTTCTGCACCACCAGCCCGACCACGAACAGCAGCGCGCCGGTCATCACGATCCCGCCCAGGGCCGCGGACATGTCATGGCTGGACATGGTGGCCATCACCGGGGCGATCAGCGCGAAGGAGGAACCCAGGTAGCTGGGCACCTTGTTCGCGGTGATCAGCAGGAACAGGATGGTGGCCACCCCGGTGAACAGCAAGGTGGTGGTGACCGGGAAGCCGGTCAGCGTGGGCACCAGGATGGAGGAGCCGAACATCGCCAGGATGTGCTGGGTGCCGATGGAAATGGTCTGCGGCCAGTGCAGCCGCTCATCCGGGGCGACCACCTCACCGGGGGTGATGGACTTCCCGTCGCCGTGGATCGACCATTTCATGCGTGTTCCTCCTGATTATGGGCCGGGAAGTATCTTACGCTTCGGCCCCCGATTGCGCGAAAAACGCCAGCTCGTGGCGGCTGGAGGTCTCAAAGGCCCGCCACATTGCCTGCCGGGTGCGTTCATCGGCCCGCCGGTAGGCGGCACGCACCATGCCGATCGCCGCCGCGGTGGCCGCATCGAACTCGGGGGAGGAGTAGGTGGCCAGCCACTGCCGGTAGGGGTGTTGCCCGTGCCCGGCCGCCGCCAGCCGGGACCCGACGTCCTGGTAGATCCAGTAGCAGGGCAGGATCGCGGCGATCAGCACCGGGTAGTGGTGCCCGGCCGCCGCCAGGTGGTTCACATAGTTCGCGGTGGTCTCGCTGCCGTGCGCCGCGGTGTCCAGCGCGAATTCGCGGTGCAGCGCCATTTCCTCCTCGAACGTCGCCGAGGCGGCGGCGGCCCAGAAGCGCTGGGCGGCCGCGTCCGGGGCGATGATGCTGGCCTGGGCCAGCACCTGGGCGTAGCCGCGCAGGTACAGGGCGTCCTGGTTGATGTAGTAGTCGAAGTTCGCCCGCGGCAGGGTGCCCGCCCGCAGCTGGCGGATGAAGTCCAGCTCATCGATCCCCTCCCGGATCCCGGCGATGTCCTGCCACCACTGCTGCATCGGGTCCTGCGCCGGCGCCAGCCCCTGCCCGGACCACAGCCCGGCCAGGTGGTGCACCGGCCCGTGCCCGGCCCCCACTGACAGCTGCCCGGAGGCGGCGATCGCCTCGGCCAGGTACTCCTTGGCCGCGCCCAGCGCCGCCGCCCAGTTACCGCCGCGCGCGTACAGGCTGGCCAGGGCGCTGGAGAGCGTGCACCCGGTGCCGTGCGTGTTTTCGGTGTCGATCCGCGCGGCCGGGAAGTCGGCCAGCACCCCGGTGGCGTCCACCAGCGCGTCCGGGCACTGCTCCCCGCCCAGATGCCCGCCCTTGGCCACCACCAGCACGTCGTGGGCGGCGGCCAGGCGCTGCGCCTGGGCCAACACGCCATCCCAGGTGGTGGCGCGCGCTTCACCCAGCAGCACCGCCAGTTCGTCCATGTTCGGGGTCAGCACCGTGGCCCGGGCCAGCAGCCGGGACATCGCCTGGTGGGCCGCGTCATCCAGCAGCCGGTCCCCGCTGGTGGCGATCATCACCGGGTCGAGCACCACCGGCAGCCCGGCCGGCTGTTCGCCCAGCCACTGCTGCACCGCGTCGATGATCCCGGCGTTGGCCAGCATCCCGATCTTCACCGCGTCGATGCGCACATCGGCGGCGATGCTGCGCAGCTGGGCGGTGACGAACTGCGGCTCAACGGCCTGCACCGCGTCCACGCCCCGGGTGTTCTGCGCGGTCAGGGACGTGATGGCGGCCATCCCGTAGCCCCCGGTCGCGGCGATCGCCTTCAAATCCGCCTGGATTCCGGCGCCCCCGGAGGGGTCGGAACCGGCGATGGACAGGATGTTGTGGATCATTTCGCCTCCTGCCAGGCGCGCAGCAGCCCGCCGGCGGCCGCACCGGGGTCGGTGCTGGAGCAGATGGCGCGCACCACCGCCATGCCCTCGGCCCCGGCCGCGCGCAGCGCCGGGGCGTCCTCGGCCTGCAGCGCACCGATGGCCACGCAGGGCAGCTGGGCGATCTTCCGGGCCCGGGCGAAGCCCTCGATCCCGATCGGGGTGGGGTGGTCCTTCTTGGTGGGGGTGGCCCGGATCGCCCCGACGCCCAGGTAGTCGATCATCGAGGCGTTCGCGTTCGCCGCCGCCAGCTGCTCATCGGTGGAGGCGCTCAACCCCAAGGTGGCGTCCCCGATCAGTTCGCGCACCCGCTGCACCGGCAGGTCCTGCTGCCCGATGTGCACCCCGGTGACCGCGGCCCCGGCGGCCCGTGCCGCCAGGTACACGTCCACCCGGTCGTTGACCAGCAGTTCGGCCCGGCCCGCGGTGAGCTGACCGGCGGCCAGGGCCAGTTCATAGAATTCGCGCGCGCTTTCCTCCTTGGCGCGCAGCTGGATCCACTGCACGCCGGCCTGCACGGCGGCCTGGATGACCTCAAGGGTGCGGTGTGGGGTGCAGCTGGCGGTGTTGGCGACCAAATATACGCCGAGATTTCGCATGATTGTCCTTAAACCGCCCCCCTGCGGGGCCGGCGGGTTGAGTCGTGGGGGGATGAAGAATGAGGGATCTAGAGTTCCTCGATGCGCACCGCACCCAGTTCCTGCGGATCGGTCAGGGCCAGGGCGTCGAGGAACTGCGCGGCAAAGCTGCCCGGCCCCAGGGACAGGGCGGCGGCGCGTTCGGCGGCCCGCCCATAATAGGCGTGGGCGGCAACGGTGGAGGTGAACACGTCCTGCCCGGCGGCGATCGCCGCCGCGGCGAACGCGCCCAGGGCACACCCGCCGCCGGTGACGCGGGTCAGTTCGATCCCGTCGGTGTGCACCATGACCGTGCGCTGGGCGCTGACCACGGCGTCGGCCGGCCCGGAAATCGCGACCACCGCGCCGTGGCGTTCGGCCAGTTCCCGCCCGGCGGCGATGGCCGCGGCCACGGGGTCGGCCGAATCCACCCCGCGCCCGGCGGACTGGTGCCCGGCCAGGGCCATGATCTCCGAGGCGTTGCCGCGGATCAAGGCGGGGCGCAGCGAAACGATGCGCTGGGCGTAGCGCGTGCGCACCGGCAGCGCGCCAACGGCCACCGGGTCCAGCACCCAGGGCGTGTTGGCCTGGTTCGCGGCCTCGATCGCCTCATCCATGGCGGCCAGCTGTTCGGTGCTGGGGGTGCCCAGGTTCACCAGCACCGCGCAGGCGGTCTTCGCGAACGGCCCGGCCTCCCCGGGCAGGTTCGTCATGGCCGGGGCGGCGCCGGCGGCCAGCAGCGCGTTGGCGGTGAAGTTGGCGACCACGGTGTTGGTCAGGCAGAACACCAGGGGGCTGGTGTGGCGCAGTGAATGGATCACGGCAGGCAGGGTCATGTGCGACATCCCTCCGCTAGTTTGAACTAGTTCAGGTTCGACGGGTGTCATCTCAGTCGGCGGCGCCGACACCCCGTGTCACTCGTGACCGAGCGTACGCAATCGCCCACCCGTTGACAAACCTGTGACGCGCCGCACCGCGCCGCCCCAGGTCAGGGCCGGCCCGGCGCGCCCGGCGGTGCTGCAGGGCCGGCAGCAGCCGGGCGCCCATGTGCCGCTGACGGGTGCTTTTCGGGGCCGGGGTGCGGGATGAGCAGCCGCGCCGGGAAGCACAGCACCGCCAGGCTGAGCCCGACCCATCCGTAGTCAAACCCGTAGCCGCAGAACAGCAGGGCGCCCAGGGCGGCGGTCACGGTGCGCAGCGAACGCAATTCGATCACCTGCCGGTACCAGCGCTCCCAGTGCCCATCCACCGCCCAGGCCACCTGCATCCGCCGGCTGGCCAGGCGCACGGCGGCGTGGGCCAGCAACAGCACCGCCACCAGCAGCAGGATGAACGCCGCCGGGGCGGTGACCAGCCCCCACAGGTAGTCCAGTGGCGGGCGCAGCAGGAAGTAGACGCTGGCGGCCATCAGCAGCCCGGCCACCGGGTAGATCCAGCGCGGAAGCGGTCCCCAGTGCCGGGGCCCGGTCCGACCGGCCTTGCCGTGCACGTACCCCATGCTGCTGCCGGTGATCACCAGGTAGAGCAGGGCGGCGCCGGTGATCAGCACCATCAGGTGCATCCCCGGCCGTGCATCGGGCAGGGCCTGCGGCTGCGGTGAGTGCGTGGGCCACAGGACGAGCAGCAGGATCAGTGAGGCGCCCAGCGCCACGTACTGGGTGGCGAACAGGTGATCGCGCAGGGCGCGCACCGGATGCCGCGGCACGGCGGTGACGCCCTCGAAGTTCTGCGGCGGGCGCCAGAACAGCATCACCAGGGCGACGCCGAGCACGGCGTAGTTCCCTACCGAATCCCAGCCGTCGCCCAGCGCGCGCAGCCGCTCAAGGTCCCCGTCCGCGGCCTGCTGGTGGAACCACCGGGCCTTGTAGTGCAGGGCGGCCGCGCCGTTGGCGGCCAGGACCACGGCCACGGTGCGGTACAGCCGGTTCAGCCACACCCGGCGCAGCACCCGGTTGTCGTGCCGCGAGATCCCCGGCAGCGGCCTGCGGCGCAGGATCACCAGGCTGGCCAGGAGGGTGGCGGCCACCAGCAGCCCCAGGCAGAGGGCCAGGTACGGCAGCACCTCGCCGGCCGGGCGCAACCCGTCGGCGGCCGGGATGAAGTAGCTCATTTCCTCTTCGCTGAGCTCGCGCTGCGCGGTGGGAGCCCGGTAGGGCACATCGCCCGCCGCCCACAGCGCGGTGAGCGAGCCGGCCAGGACCAGGACGAGGGCCGCCACCAGCTTGCCCGGCACCAGCCCGGTGCGCGGCTGCGGGTCGGCGCTGCGCTGCACGCGCGGCCCGGTGAACTGGGCCAGCACGTAGACGAACCCGACCCACAGCGCCGGGGTGGCGGCCCGCCCCACCGCGCCCGGCCAGCCGCCGGGCACCGCCTGCCCCTCCGCGCTGATCAGGTAGAAGGCATCGAACCAGTCGGTGGAGACGGCGGCGAGGAACCCGATGAGCGCGCACCACCGGGCGTACCGGCGCGCCTGGGACAGCAGGTTCCCGCTCCCGCTCGGGCTGAGGGCCCGCAGGATCAGCGCCACCAGGGCGGCGGCGACGGCGAACGAGCCCAGCGGGGCGCTCAGGTCGGTCATCGGCCCTCCTTTATCCAGCCCAATGTATCAACCCGGTGGCGCAAACGGGGGCCGGGGGATGACGTACGCTCGAGCCATGGGAATCTTCACCTCACAGCAGCCGCCGGAACCGGTCGGGGAAACCGCGCCGCCGGTCGACGAGCACCCGGGCAAGATCGCGGAGATGATCGCGCACCTGCGCCGCTCCGCCGACGCGCGCATCACCCATCCGCGCCGTTTCCGCGCCCAGCAGCTGCGGGCCCTGGAGAAGATGCTGGCCGAACGCAAGGAGGACTTCATCGCCGCGCTCGCCGAGGACCTGGGCAAGAGCGCGACCGAGGCGAAGTTCTCCGAGATCGACTTCCTGCGCACGGAAATCGACGTTGCCCAGCGCCACCTGGCCGAGTGGATGGACTCCACCTCGGTGAAGGTGCCGCTGTCGCTGCAGCCGGCGATGGCCAAGATCGAGCCGCGGCCGCTGGGGGTGGTGCTGATCATCGGCGCCTGGAACTATCCGCTGCAGCTGCTGCTGGCCCCGCTGATCGCCGCGATCGCGGCCGGCAACGCGGCGGTGCTCAAGCCCTCCGAACTGGCCCCGGCCACCTCCGGCACGATCGCCCGGCTGCTGCCGCACTACCTGGACCCGCGGGTGTACGCGGTGTGCGAGGGCGGGGTGGACACCGCCACCGAGCTGCTGGCCGCGCGCTGGGACCACATCTTCTACACCGGCGGGGCGCGGGTGGCGCGGATCGTGGCGCGGGCGGCCGCCGAGCACCTGACCCCCACCACGCTGGAGCTGGGCGGCAAATGCCCGACCGTGGTGGACAACCACCTGCCGGCCACCGCCAAGCGGATCGCGTTCGCCAAGTTCATGAACAGCGGGCAGACCTGCGTGGCCCCGGACTACATCCTGTCCATCGGGGACGCGGACGCGCTGGTTGACCGCCTGGCCAAGGCGATTAGCAGCTTCTACGGCCGGGACCCGATCAGCCACCAGGACTACGGGCGGATCGTCTCACGCCAGCACTTTGAGCGGCTCACCGGGCTGCTGGAGCACGGGCGGGTGGTCATCGGCGGGCAGAGCGACGCCCAGACCCTGCGCCTGGCCCCCACGGTGATGCGCGACGTGGAGCTGGACAGCCCGCTGATGACCGAGGAGATCTTCGGTCCGATCCTGCCGGTGATCGAGGTGGAGTCCTTCGACGCGGCCCTGCAGTTCATCGCCGAACGCCCCGCCCCGCTGGCCGCCTACCTGATGAGCGAGAACCCGCGGCTGCAGTCGATCTTCTCCGACCGGGTGCGGGCCGGGGCGATCGTGCACAACGCGCCGATGACCCACCTGATCGTCCCGACCCTGCCCTTTGGCGGCGTGGGGGACAGCGGCATGGGTTCCTACCACGGCAAGCACGGCTTTGAGCGGCTCTCGCAGATGCGTCCGGAGCTGAACAAGACCACGGTGATCGACACCCTGAACGCCGTCTACCCGCCCTACTCCTGGGCCAAGCGCAAGTTCATCGACAAGCTCATCTAGCCCCGGCGCCGTGGCGGCGGGCTACACCTGGCCGGCCAGCGCGGCGTCCACGATCTGGCGGGCCTCGGCGAGCACCTGCTGCAGGTGCTCCTGGCCCACCGTGGATTCGGCGTAGATCTTGTAGATGTCCTCGGTGCCCGAGGGCCGGGCGGCGAACCAGGCGCGCTGGCTGGAGACCTTCAGCCCGCCGATCGGGTAGCCGCTGGCCTCGGTGGCCTTGGTGGTGATCGCGTCCCCGGCCAGCTGCGTGGCCTGCACCGCCTGCGCATCAAGCCGGCCCAGCACCTCCTTCTGCTGCAGGTCCGCCGGCGCGTCGAAGCGGGCGTAGTAGCTGGTGCCGTGTTCCCGCACCAGCTCGGCGTGCAGCTGGCTGGGGGACTTGCCGGTGACCGCACGGATCTCGCTGGCCAGCAGCGCCAGCATGATCCCGTCCTTGTCGGTGCTGAACGGGCGCCCGTCCCGGGTCAGGAAGGAGGCCCCGGCCGATTCCTCCCCGCAGAACACCGCCCGGCCGGTGGCCAGCGGCTGCACGAAGTACTTGAAGCCCACCGGTACCTCCAGCAGCTGGCGGCCGTGGGCGGCGATGACCCGGTCGATGAGCACCGAGGAGACCAGGGTCTTGCCCACCTGCGCGTCCCCCGGCCACTGCGGGCGGTGGGTGAGCAGGTAGTCGATGGCCACGGCCAGGAAGTGGTTCGGGTTCATCAGCCCGGCGTCCGGGGTGACGATCCCGTGCCGGTCCGCGTCCGCGTCGTTGCCGGTGGCGATGTCGTAGCTGCGGCGGTTCGCCACCAGGGAGGCCATCGCATCCGGGGAGGAGCAGTCCATGCGGATCTTGCCGTCCTTGTCCAGGGTCATGAACCCGAACCGCGGGTCCACCCGCTCGTTGACCACCTCCAGGTTCAGCCCGTAGCGCCGCCCGATTTCCCCCCAGTAGTGGGCCGAGGCCCCGCCCAGCGGGTCGGCGCCAATGCTGATCCCGGACTCGGCGATCGCGGCGAAGTCGATCACCTCGGCCAGGTCGGTGACGTACAGTTCCCGGAAGTCGAACGCCTCGGCGTCCGGTTCGGCCCGGCGGATCTGCCCGGATTCAAGCAGCTCGTTCGCGCGCTGGGCGATCGGGCCGGTGATTTCGGATTCGGCCGGCCCGCCGTGCGGCGGGTTGTACTTGATCCCGCCGTCGGCCGGTGGGTTGTGCGACGGGGTGATGATCAGCCCGTCGGCCTGCTGGCCGCCGGCGGCGTTGTGCACCAGGATGGCGTGGCTCAGCGCCGGGGTGGGGGTCAGCCCGTCCTCGGCCAGCACGCGCACCGAGTTGCCGGCCAGCACCTGCAGCACGGTGCGGTACGCCGGTTCGGACAGGGCGTGGCTGTCCTTGCCCACGTACATGGGACCGGTGATCCCGGCCGAGACGCGGTAGTCCACCACCGCCTGGGTGATCGCGGCGATGTGCGCCTCGTTGAAGGAGTCGTTCAGCGAGCTGCCGCGGTGCCCGGAGGTGCCGAAGGAGACCCGCTGCCCGGCCTGCTGCGGATCGGGAACGCGGCTGAAGTATGCGTCCAGGACCTCCTGCAGGTCGATCAGGTCTTCTTCGCGTGCCGGCTGTCCCGCGCGTTCGTGTGCCATGCCCATCCTTTGTCTGCCAGGTCAAGAGTCTGCTACTAGGCATCCTATCGGGGTTGGCCGTGCGCGCCGCGCCGGTTTCCCTGGTTCCCGGACGGTTTATAGGATGGAGGCGATGAGCTACCACCCGTACCCCCAGAACACCTATGTGCCCCCGCCGCAGCCCACCGGACTCTCGGTGGCCTCCCTGGTCCTGGGAATCCTGTCCCTGCTTGGATTCCTGGTCATCATCTTCATCCCCCTGGCCGGGGTGATCACCGGCCACCTGGGGTACCGGCGCGAGCCGGCCGGGCGCGGGATGGCCCTGGCCGGGCTGATCACCTCCTGGGTGGGGCTGGTGCTGGCGCTGCTGTGCTACGCGTTCATCATCTTCGTGTTCTTCTTCTCCGCCTCGTTCTACACCGACCTGAACCAGAGCGTGTACTCCGACTACGCCTAAGGGCGCGCAAACACGCCAATGGCCTGGCCCCCGCATGGGGACCAGGCCATCGTGTGTTTGCGGGGACCTGCTAGTGCACGGTGCCCATCAGCTTCTTCAGCGCCGGGGTGGCGGCGAACATCGCCAGGCCCAGCACCACCGCGGTGCCGCCCAGCCACAGGAAGTAGGCGACCTCATTGCCCTCGGTGTAGTACCCGGCCAGCACGCCGGACAGGGTGGTGCCCAGCGAGACCGAGAGGAAGAACAGGGCGATCATCTGGGTGCCGAACGCGGCCGGGGCCAGCTTGGTGGTCACCGCCTGGCCGATCGGGGAGAGCAGCAGCTCGGCGATGGTGCACAGCAGCAGGATCCCCACCAGGGCCAGCAGCGGGGTCTTGGCCAGCGAGTTCAGCGGGATGAAGCACAAGAAGGCGATGCCCACCACGACCAGCGACAGGCCGAACTTCACGCTGGTGCGCGGCTGGCGGGAACCGAGCTTCGTCCACATGGTGGCGAACACCCCGGCCAGCAGCACGATGAACACCGGGTTGATGGACTGCACCCAGCTGGCCGGCATTTCCCAGCCGAACAGGTGGCGGTCCAGGCGTTCGGCCGAGTACGCGGCGATGAAGGTGAACTGCTGCTGGAACAGCGCCCAGAACGCGGCGGAGGCGATGTAGAACGGGATGAACGCGTACACGTGCTTGCGTTCGGTCGCATCCACCCGGGGGCTGCGCAGGATCAGCACGAAGTAGATGATGCTGGCGGCGATCACCACGTAGGCGATGGTGGAGGCCAGGTTCTCGGGGGTGACGATCTTCAGCGTGAAGGCCAGCACGATGACCACCAGCACGGCGGCGAAGATCAGCAGGTAGCGCTTGCGCTCAGCGGTCGGCAGCGGGTTGGCGACCTGGCGCACCGACTCGGGCAGGTTCTTGCGTCCGAACCCGTAGATGACCAGGCCCAGGGCCATGCCCACCGCAGCGGCGCCGAAGCCCACGTGGAAGCCGAAGTGCTTGTGCAGCAGCCCGGTCAGCAGCGGGCCGACCAGCCCGCCGATGTTTACGCCCATGTAGAAGATCGAGAAGCCGGCATCGGCCTTCGGGTCCTCCTTGGAGTACAGCGAGCCGACCAGGGCAGTGGCGTTGGCCTTCAGCCCGCCCGAGCCCACGGCCACCATCACCAGGCCGATGGCCAGGCCCACCACGCCGGGCAGCAGCGCCAGGGCCAGGTGACCGCCCATGATCACGATCGCGGAGATGAACAGCACCCGTTCCGGGCCGAGCAGGCGGTCCGAGACCCAGGCCCCCAGGATGGTGCTCAGGTAGACCGCGCCACCGTAGGCGCCCACCAGCGACAGCGCCAGGCCCTGCTCCATGCCCAGGCCGCCCTCGGTGGCCGAGAAGTACATGTAGTAGGCCAGCAGTGCCTGCATGCCGTAGAAGGAGAAGCGTTCCCACATCTCGACGCTGAACAGGTTGGCCAGCGCGCCGGGGTGACCGAAGAAGGTCTTGCCCGTGCCGGTGGTGCTCGGTGAAACAGTAGACATGCGTAACATTTTTCGCCCTTCTTGACTTCGATGCCTACTTTTGCGATAGATCTCACACGGTTTGGTGGATCACAGCCTGTTATGCTTCGGCCAGCAGCTGGTGTGCCAAAATGAGCAGTTTTTCCTCGTTGGCGTGGGCTGAAATGAGCTGAATGCTCATTGGCATGCCATCGGCGGCGGTGGCCACCGGGACGGTGATCGCCGAGCACCCGGCGACGTTGACCATCGAGGTGTATGGGGTGTACTGGCACTGCAGCCGGTAGTCGGTGTCCGCGTCATGGCGGGTGTAGTAGCCGATCGGCGGGGGCGTGTGGGCCATCGCCGGGGTGGCGATCACGTCATAGGCCGACCACTGGGCGATGAAGTCCGCGGCGATCTGCTTAATCCGGGTCGCGGCGCCCAGCGAGACCTGCGCGCTGCGCTGGCGGGAGCGGCGCCGGTAGTCCCGGGCCAGGGTGCCCAGCAGTGATTCGTCGCCGATCGCCACGTCCTTCAGCCCGTTGGTCCACACCGTGGCGAACGTTTCGGGGTAGTCCGGGGCGTAGCGCAGGTCGGCGGGCATGACGTGGTGGCGGTGCTCCAGCAGCCGCAGCCCGCGCTCGAACGCGGCCCGCGCGTCACTGCTGAGCCGGATCTGGTAGACCGGCTCAAAGGGGGAGTGGGTGCTGTAGCCGATGCGCAGCCCGCGCAGCGCGTCCACCGGCCCGTCCTGCAGGGCCGGCAGGTAGCGGTCCTGGCCGAGCATCGCATCCAGCAGCAGGGCGGTGTCCTTCGCATCGCGCCCCAGCGGACCGCTCACGGTCAGCTTCGGGGCGCCGAAGCGGTCCAGGTAGCCCTCGGCGACATCGGCCGGAACCCGCCCGAGCGCCGGCTTCAGGCCCACCAGCCCGCAGGCCGCGGCCGGGATGCGCACCGACCCGCCCCCGTCGCTGCCAGGGGCCAGCGGCAGCAGCCCGGCGGCCACCGCCGCCGCCTGCCCGCCGGAGGATCCCCCGGAGGACAGCTGGGGGTTCAGCGGGTTGCGGGAGGGGGCGGCGATCAGGTTCTCCGAATAACTGCTCAGCCCGAACTCCGGGACCTGGGTCTTTCCGGTGATGACCACCCCCTCGGCGCGCAGCCGGGCCACCAGCGGGTGGTCGCGTGCCGCCACCAGGTGCGGCACCGCCCTGGACCCGTAGGTGGTGGGCATCCCGGCGACCTCGTTCAGGTCCTTGAACGCGATCGGCATCCCGTGCAGCCGCCCGATGGGCCCACGCATGAACTGGCGGTCCGCGGCCGCCGCGGCCTGCAGCGCCCGCTGCTCCACGTGCACGAACGCGCCCAGGGAGGCGAAGCGTTCAATGCGCCGCAGGTAGTGTTCGGTCACTTCCCGGCTGGAGACCTCCCCGGCGGCCAGCTGGTTGCGCAACTTCAGGGCGGATGACGTCAACATGTCTGCTTTCGATGCTCGAACTCATTAGTCTTATAAGCAAACACCCTATGCGAGAGGAACGCTAACCATGAGTGACTTCGAGACCGTCTCGGTGACCGAGGTGCCCGACGGGGCGCTGATCCTGGATGTGCGCGAGGACTTCGAATGGGTTGAGGGCCACGCCAAGGGCGCCACCCACATCCCGCTGGGCCAGCTTCCCGAACGCTTCGAGGAACTGGATCCGGATGTGGACACCTATGTCATCTGCCGCACCGGGGGCCGCTCCGCCCAGGCCTCGGCCTGGCTGACCGGGATGGGCTACTCGGTGTACAACATTGCCGGGGGCTCGGACGCGTGGATCGAGGCGCAGCTGCCGATGGAATCCGAAAACGGGCAGGAGCCGGCCGTTCGATGAGATATGCCTACCTGGGCCCGTCGGGAACCTTCACCGAGGCCGCCCTGCTGCAGGTTCCCGGCGCGGACGAGGCCGAGCGGGTCCCGGCCGCCAACGTGAACGAGGCGCTGGCGATGGTGCTGGAGGGCTCGGTGGACGGGGCGATGGTGCCGATCGAGAACTCCGTGGAGGGCGGGGTCTCGGCCACCCTGGACGCGATCGCCCGGGCCGACCACCTGCAGATCGTGCGCGAGGTGCTGGTGCCGATCACGTTCGTGCTGGCGGTGCGTGAGGACATCGACGCGCTGGAGCAGATCACCCAGATTTCCACGCATTCGGTCGCCTGGGCGCAGTGCCGCGGCTGGGTACAGGCCAATATTCCCGGAGCGGAATTTATCCAGGGCTCCTCCACCGCGGCCGCCGCCGTGGGGCTGCAGGACCCCGAACAGCACCACCAGGCGGCGATCTGCTCGCCGCTGGTGGCCCACGACCGCAACCTGAAGGTGCTGGTCGAGGGCGTGGAGGACAACCTGGGGGCGGTCACCCGCTTCTTCCTGGTCACCCGTCCCGGACCGCTGCCGGCGCCCACCGGGGTGGACAAGACCACCCTGATTGTCCCGCTGCCCGAGGACAAGCCCGGCGCGCTGATGGCGCTGCTGGAGCAGTTCGCCGCGCGCGGGGTGAACCTCTCACGCATCGAGTCCCGGCCCACCGGCACGGGGCTGGGCAGCTACTTCTTCTCCGTGGACATCGACGGGCACCTGGCCGAGGAGCGGGTCGCAGCGGCGCTGACCGGGCTGCACCGATTGTGCCCGGATCTGAAGTTCCTGGGCTCCTACAACGCCGCGGAGGGGATCACCCCGAGCATCGACTCACACAACTCCAACGAGGCCTTCATCCGGGCCCGGGAATGGGTGGGCCAGCTGCTGCACCGCCTCTAGGCGGTGCGGATGCGCAGCGCCGACGGGTTGATCCAGGCCTGCAGGGTATTGACCATGCCGGTCGGGTCCCCGTCGATCTGCGTGTTCATCGGCTCCGTGCAGCGCAGCGAGACCTTCTTGGTCTTGTAGAAGGAAATCACCGGGATCTCGTTCTTCGCCCGGAACGCGGTCTTCAAAAAGATCCACACCCACCCGGCCGCCGAGCGCGGGGAGAGCACCACCGCGTCCAGGATCCCGTCATCGAGCTTCGCCTCGGGCACGAAGTCCAGGCCCTGCAGCTTGCCGCAGTTGGCGAACAGCACCGAACGCACCCGGCGGGTCTGCCAGGGGCCGTCCCCGAGCTGGAAGGAGACGCGCTTGCGCTGCCCGGGCAGCTGGCGCAGCCCGGCCTCCGAGTAGGCCAGCCAGCCGACCCGGCGCTTGAGCTGCTCGTCGGTGTCGTCAAAGAGGTCCGCGTCGGTGCCCACCCCGGCGATCACCAGGAACGCGTGGTCCGCCTCCGTGCCGTTCAGGTGCTGCAGGCGCAAATGCCCCACGTCGATGCGCCGCACCCGGCCGCGCACCGCCAGCAGCGCGGTGGTGTGCACATCGTCGATCGGGATCTCCAGGTTGCGGGCCAGCAGGTTGCCGGTGCCCAGCGGCAGGATGCCCAGGGTTGCCTCCGCGCCCTCGATCACCTCGGCCACCGCGCGCACCGTGCCGTCCCCGCCGGCGGCCAGGATGGTGTCGCACCCGGCCTGCAGCGCCTGGCGCGCGCCGCCCTGCCCGGCGTCGTCCACCGTGGTCTCAAACACCAGCGGCTCGGGCAGCCCGGCCTCGGCACACACCCGACGCACCGCGTGGCAGGCGGTTTCGGCTTGTGACTTGGAGGGATTGACCACGATGGCGACCTGGCCGGCCGCGACCTGCTCCACCTCATCCGGTTCCCGGCTCAGCGGGCTGCTGGGTTCGATGAGCTTGCGCACCGACCGCCAGCTCAGCAGCGCGGCCACGCCGGCGCCGCCGGCCAATGAAGCGATGATCACGCGGTTTCTATGCATAGTGACTTCATCGTACTCATGGTTGCTACGCTTATCTTGTGATCGACCTGAAAATGCTCACCGATAATCCGGACCTGTACCGCGCCTCGCAGCGTGCCCGCGGCGCCGACGAGACGCTCGTTGACCAGCTGCTGGACGCCGATGTGGCCCGCCGTGAAACCATTGCCGCCTTCGAGACGCTGCGCTCGGAGCAGAACGTGTTCTCCAAGAAGGTCGGCAAGGCCAAGGGCGAGGAGCGCGCCGCCCTGCTGGCCGAGGTCAAGGACCTGGCCGCGAAGGTCAAGCAGGCCCAGGCCACCGCCGACGCCGCCGCCGCGAAGGCCAGCGCCCTGCAGCGCTCCATCCCGAACCTGATCGTCGAGGGCATCCCCTCCGGCGGCGAGGACGACTTCACGGTGCTCAAGACCGTGGGCACGGCCCGCGACTTTGCCGCCGAGGGCTTCGAGCCGCTGGACCACCTGCAGATCGCCGAGAAGCTGGACGCGATCGACATGGAGCGCGGGGCGAAGGTCTCCGGTTCGCGCTTCTACTTCCTGAAGGGGATCGGCGCGCGCCTGGAGATGGCGATGATGAACATGGCCCTGGACCAGGCGGTCTCCTACGGGTTCATCCCGATGGTCACCCCGACCCTGGTGCGCCCGGAAATCATGCAGGGCACCGGCTTCGACGTCGAACACGATGACGAGATCTACCGCCTGGAACGCGATGACCTGTACCTGGTGGGCACCAGCGAGGTGGCGCTGGCCGGCTACCACGCGAACGAGATCATGGACCTGTCCGACGGGCCGCTGCGCTACGCCGGCTGGTCCTCCTGCTACCGCCGCGAGGCCGGGGCCGCGGGCAAGGACACCCGCGGGATCATCCGCGTGCACCAGTTCAACAAGCTGGAAATGTTCGTCTACACCACGATCGAGCAGGCCGAGGCGGAGCACGCCCGGCTGCTGGCGTGGGAAGAGGAAATGCTGGCGAAGATGGAGCTGCCCTACCGGGTGATTGACACCGCCGCCGGGGACCTGGGCATGAGCGCGGCCCGCAAGTTCGACTGCGAGGCGTGGGTGCCCACCCAGGGGACCTTCCGCGAGCTGACCTCCACCTCGAACTGCACCACCTTCCAGGCCCGCCGCCTGAACATCCGTGAACGCCAGGTGGTGGACGGCAAGGCGGGCAAGACCCGGGCCGTGGCCACCCTGAACGGCACCCTGGCCACCACCCGCTGGATTGTGGCGATCCTGGAGAACCACCAGAACCCGGACGGCACCGTGAACGTGCCCAAGGCGCTGCAGCCCTACCTGGGCGGGCTGGAAGTGCTGTCCTAGCACGCCCGCGAACGCCACGGCCGCCGGTAGGGTACCGGCGGCCGTGGCGTTTTTCGCCTCATGCCTCGACTTGGACGCCCAGCGCGGCCGGGCGCTGGACCCCGGCGTCCCGGCGGGCCGGGTTGCGGCGCAGCAGGCGCATCGCGTTGCCGATGACCACCAGCACCGAGGCCTCGTGCACCAGCATGCCCAGCGCCATGGTCACCCCGCCGGTGAACACGCCGGCCAGCAGCAGCACCACGGTGGCCACCGCGATGATGATGTTCTGGCGCATCACCCGCACCGTGCGCCGGGCCGCACCGATCGCCTGGGGCAGGCGCAGCAGGTTGTCCCCCATCAGCGCCACATCGGCGGTTTCCACGGCCACCGCCGAACCGGCCGCGCCCATGGCCACCCCGATGTCCGCCGCGGCCAGGGCCGGGGCGTCGTTCACCCCGTCGCCGACCATCGCGACCGTGTGTCCGCCGCGCTGCAGTTCGCGCACCATCTCCAGCTTGTCCTCGGGCAGCAGCGACGCCCTGACCTCGGTGATGCCGGTGCGGGCGGCGATCGCGTGCGCCACCGGGGCGCTGTCCCCGGTGAGCATGACGATGCGCTTGACCCCCACCGCGCGCAGCTCGCGCACCATCTGCGCGGCGTCGGCGCGCACCGTGTCCGCGACCGCGACCACCCCCAGCACCTGACCGTCCAGCGCCACCAGCATCGGGGTCTTGCCGGCGGCGGCCAGTTCCCCGGCCGCCGCGGCCGCCCGCGCTCCGGGCGCCAGCCCGTGATCGGCCAGCAGGGCGGGGTTGCCGATCAGGATCCGCTGGCCGGCGGAGCGGGCCAGGATCCCCTTGCCCAGCACCGGTTCGACCTGCTCGGGCAGCGGCACCACCAGGCCCCGCTGCGCGGCGGCCGTAAGGATCGGCTGGGCCAGCGGGTGCCCGGAGCCGGCCTCGCCGCGGGCGGCGACCTCCAGCAGCTGCGCGGCGTCCACGCCCCGGCCGACCGGCACCAGGTCGGTCAGCTGGGGGCGGCCTTCGGTCAGGGTGCCGGTCTTGTCCACGGCCACCGTGTCAATCCGTGCCGCCTGCTCCAGATACTCCCCGCCCTTGATCAGGATCCCGTCCTTCGCGGCCCGGCCAATGCCGGCCACCACCGCCACCGGGATGGAGATCACCAGGGCGCCGGGGCAGCCGATGACCAGCAGGGTCAGGGCCAGCACCACATCGGAGGTGAGCAGCCCGGCCACCAGCGCCAGCAGGATGATCGCCGGGGTGTACCAGGTGGCGAACCGGTCGAAGAAGCTTTGCGTGCGGGCCCGGGCGTCCTGCGCCTCCTCGACCCGGTGGATGATGCGCGCCAGGGTGGTGTCCGCGCCGATGCCCTCGGCCACCACCTGCAGGAAGCCGCTGGTGGCGATGGTGCCGGCGAAGACCTGGTCCCCGGCGGCCTTGTCCACCGGCAGGGACTCCCCGGTGATCGAACTTTCATCCACCCCGGCGCTGCCGTGCTGCACCCGGCCGTCGACCGGGACCTTCGCCCCGTCCTTGACCAGCACCAGCTCGCCGACCAGCACCTGCCCGGCCGGCACGCGGTGCTGCTGCCCCTCCCGCAGCACCACCGCCTCGTCCGGGGCCACGGCCACCAGCGCCGAGAGCGCCGAACGGGTCCGGTCCAGCGTGGCGGCCTCCAGGGCGTGCCCGACGGCGAACAGGAACGTCACCGCGGCCGCCTCCCAGTAGTTGCCGATCACCACGGCACCGGCCGCGGCCACCGTGACCAGCAGGTCGATGCCCACATGCCGGCCCCACAGTGACCGTCCGGCGGCCAGGGCGATCCGGTACCCGGCCAGCACCGCGGCGGCGACCATGAACACGTCGCCGGCCGGCTGCTGGCCCAAGCCGGCGGAGAGCAGGAGGGAAACCAGGATCAGCGCCCCGGAAACGGCGGGGATGAACCAGCGTCCGGCGGTCAGCCGCCGCAGCGTTTGCCACACCTTGTGCATGATCATCACGCCCTCTAGAACGCCGCCGGGACGGCCTTGTAGCCGGCCTTGGCGATGGCGGAGACCAGGTCCTGCACGCTGGCGCGCTGCGGGTCGTGCTGCACCTGGACACGGGAGGAGGCGAAGTGCACCTTCACCTCGGTGACCCCATCCAGCTTCTTGACCTGCTTTTCAATCTTTCCCACACAGGACGGGCAGGAGAATCCCTCGGCGCGCAGCGTGGTCCAAATGCTGGTCGTGGTGCTCATGATGGCTTTCCTTTCGCAGGTTGCGTCCTTCCCGGTATCCCAGGAAGTACCTTCACCCTACGAACGGGCCCCGACCCCCACCATGATCTGCGTCAGTTAACCGCACATACGCTCTGGCTAGTAGTTTTCAGCGATCTCCGTGAGCCTTGCGCGGTCGGTCAGCGCCGTCCAGCGCCGCCCGGTCTCGATGATGCCGGCCTTGCGCAGAGAGCTCATCGCCCGGGAAACCGATTCGGGGCTCGCCCCGGTGATCCCGGCTAAATCGGCGCGGGAGAGTGGGAACTGGATCAGCTCACCCTGCCGGCTGGGGGTGCCGAACTTGTCTGCTAGGCGCAGCAGGGTCGCGGCGACCCGGCTGGCCACCGGGGCGGCGTAGTGTTCGGCCAGCGTGGAGCGGGTGGTGCGCAGCTGCCCGGCCAGGGCGTTGAGCACCTGCAGCGCCACCGGGGGGAACTGCCCCAGGATGTTTTCGAACGTGGCGTTGTCCATCCGCAGCGCGCAGGTGGTGCTCAGCGCCTGCACGGTTTCCGGGTAGCGGTCATGGCCCAGGGCCGGCACCCCGCCGAACAGGTCGCCGGGGCCCAGCAGGTCCACCACCACTTGCTGGCCCTCGGCGGTGTCGTGAAACGCCTTGGCCCGCCCGGACGCCATTACGTACAGGTCGCTGGCCGGCTGTCCGGCCGCATACAGGTGCTCACCCTCCGCCCAGGCCAGGGACTGCATTTGGCCGTCAATGACCCGCAGCTGCTGCTCGGAGAGGCCGCGGAAATACGGGACCTGGCCGAGCACCCGCAGACGCACCGGTTCCGGGCAGCTGTGCGGCTGGCCGCACCCCTGGGCCAGTGGCGTGTGGCGCCGGGTGGCCGATGGTTCGCGCATTGTTGCTGCCCTCCTGCAAAATGGGCGCTCTTATGCTCAGGTTTACCACGAAGTCGCCGCACGTTCATCGCACATGTGCGCCGCATCATCGCCAATTGTGGGACAAGATGGTTCACTGGGGTTATGACAGTCATGACCAAGACCGGCAACGAAGACCGGTTGACCAACGATAAGTTAATGGTGTGCCTAGACGTTGACGGCACCATCGTGAACCATCAGGACCAGATGAGCCAGCAGGTGCGCAGCGCCGCGCGCGAAGTGGTGGGCGCCGGACATGAAGTGGTGATTTCCACCGGCCGCTCCTTGGGCGCCGCCCTGCCCGTGGTGCAGGAACTGGGCATCGAGCACGGCTATGTGGTGGCCTGCAACGGCGGGGTGCTGGCCAAGGTGACCGGAGAAGAGGTGGAGGTCATCCACCGCGAGATTTTTGACCCCTCCCTGGTGTTGGCCACCCTGTGGCGCACCCTGCCCAACGCGAAGTACGCGTTGGAGAACGAGCGCGGCGAGTTCCTTTCCAGCGAGCAGTTCAGCGACGTCAGCTTCGGCGCCCCGGCCAGGGTCGTCGACTTTGAGGAGCTGGTGAACAGCAAGGCGGTGCGTGTGGTGGTGTTCTCCACCGACTCCAGCGCCGAGGAGTTCGGCCGTGCCGTGCACGGGCTGGGACTGTCGGGGGTCACCTACTCGGTGGGCTGGACCGCCTGGCTGGACATCGCCGCCGAAGGCACCACCAAGGCCAGTGGCCTGGAACGGCTGCGCGGGATCCTGCGCTTTGCCCCGGAGCAGACCATCGCGGTCGGGGACGGGCGCAACGACATTGAGATGCTGCAGTGGGCCGGGCTGGGGGTGGCCATGGGCCAGGCCCCAGATGAGGTCAAGGCGGTCGCCGACTCGGTGACCGATTCGGTGTGGGACGACGGTCTGGTGCCGGTGCTGCGCGGAGTCCTGGCGCGCTAGGCTGCGGCGTCGGTGGCGGCAGGCAGCCAGCAGGCCTGGGCGATCAGCGAGGGTGAAGGATTGCGGTAGACCGTGGTTGGCGGTGGGGCCAGTGACTGGTAGACCGCCCCGTCGGGGGTGGTGATCCGGATGGTGTGCGGGTCCTCCCGCACCACCCTTTCATGCCATCCCGGGGTTTCCTTGGCCTGGTTGCACCAACGGCACCGGTAGTTCGTGTTGCGCACGTTGGTCAGGCCCCCGGCCCGCCACGGGGTGATGTGGTCAAATTCGGCGGCGTCGTTGTCGCAGTACGGGGTGCGGCAGCGCACGTCCCGGATCTGCAGGAAGTCCTTGAGGTTCTCCGGGACGGCGCGGGCCTTGGAATCCATCGCGATCAGCTCCCCGGTGCCGGGGGCCGTGAACAGGCGCTGGAGCTCCGGGAAGACCCCGATCCGGTCGCTGAGCTCCTCGGTGTCCTCATTCCACTTCGCATCGTAGAGCCGGGTGTCCATCTCCGTGACCAGGCTGCGCGCATACTGGGCCGGCACGAAGCCGTAACCGCACAGGTAGGCCGGCTCCCGATCCCCAAGCAGCAGCGTGCGGTCGGTCATGATCAGCTTGACGTCCACGAACACCGGAAGCTTCGCGGCGTTGCCGGTGATGGACTGGCGGGTGAGCAGATCGGTCATCAACTGGGCCATGCTGCGCTTGTCCCCGGCCGCGCGTTCCCGCCTGGCCCGCCGCTTCAGGCTGGTCTCCAGGCCCACACCCTCCTCCAGGGGCAGCTTGGCGCGCAGCCACACGCAGTCCTTCCCGCGGGTGAAGATCACGTGGCGTTCCTCCGCGGCCTTGCCGATCCGGTCGGCCTTCTCGATGCTCTCATGGCGCATAGTGAAGCGTTCGACCGCGTCGCGGCACCGCTTGGTGCCCAGGTCCTGGAACATCTCCGGTTCGCGGGCAAAAAGCTCATCGAATTCCCGACGACGGCGGGCGTTCACGTCCGTCAACGGGCCGGTGATCGCCAGGATCTGGCGTTCGGAAAGATGCCCGCGCTCAAAACTGGCGCACAGGTTGGGAAGGTCCTCCACCAGCATCCGGCAGGCCTGAAGATAGGAGCGGGCCCCCTGCTGGGACTGGCGCCGGGCCATGGCCACCGAGGCCGCGGCACCGCGCTCAAACTGGTCGATGTTGATGCAGCGGTCCTCCGCATCCAAGATCGTGTCCTTTTCCAGGCGGTAGGCCAGCTTGGCCTGCATGGCGCAGTAGCTGGCCTTGGCGCTTTCCAGCTGACGCAGCGCCTCCGCGCAGTCCCCGCGTTCCCCGGCGCGCAGCAGGATGTCCACGCGGCGGGTGAGCTGCTCGATCAGCTCGGCCACCTCATCGTGCAGGCAGCCCTCAGGCATCTGCTGCCTGATCTTCCGCTCCGCCTTGCGGCGGCGGCTGTGTTCTTGCTGGTCCATACTTCCAGCGTAGGTGTGACCCCCGACACTTTGGGTCCGGCTGCGGGGCAGCGCGCAAGATGGTTCGAAAATCTTTTCGGGCGCCGGCGTGCTAGCCCGCGTCGGCCAGCTGCAGCAGCCGGGCCACCCCGGCCCGGGCGTCGTGCTCGTCGTTGAACCCCGAGCGCACGATCGCCGCGGAGACCGCCTGCGGGGTGATGTCCAGGGCCTGGGCGATCGCCCGCTGCTGCCCGCGGACCCCCGGGGTCATCAGATCCACCACCGCCCATTCGGCCTCGGTGCGGGTGCGGATGGACTGGCCCAGCAACCGCAACAGCCCCTCGATGCCCGTGTCCAGCTCCGCCGCCGGCCCCGAGACGCAGATCGGAACCCGCTCCCCGCGGTGCCCGGCCGCCTGCAGCGCACCCAGCGCCCGGCGCAGCGCCCGCCCGTCGATCTGCTCGGCATCCTCGGGCACCGGAGTGTGCAGCGGGCCGATGCCCAGCCCGATGTTGCAGAAGTTCAGCCGCGCCACCCGCAGCACCGCGTCCACGGCCGCCGCCGCATCCGCCGGCATCCCCAGCAGCAGCTGCCCGGACAGCGCGGTAAACGGTGCGTGGGTGTGCACCTGGCCCAACTGGTGCCACAACGCCTCTCCGGCCGCGGCCACGTCAGTGACCGAACGGGGCCGGGGGCTGAGCGCAACGACAAACATGGCTTAAGTATTGCGTGCCAGGCCCGCTTTGTCCTGATGTTGCGCGAATCCGGCCCGGCGCGCGGGCGGCGGTGACCTAGGCTGGTACCGCAGGGAAACTGAAGGAGAGCGCATGGCAGAGGTCATAGCCGGGCGGTTTGAGCTGATCGAGCACATTGCCCAGGGCGGCTCGGGTTCGGTGTGGCTGGCCCGGGACCTGCAGTGCCGGCGGCGCTGCGCCGCGAAGGTGATGCGCCAAAGCTACAGCGGGGAGCTGCTGCGCTTCGTGCGCGAACAGGGCGTGAAGTTCGACCACCCCCATCTGCTCACCCCCTACGGGTGGGCGGCCGTGGATGACCGGGTGGTCATCGCCTCCCAGCTGATGCGCGGCGGAAACCTGCACACCGCCCTGCAGGACTACGGGGCGATGAGCCCCGAGCTGACGGCAGAGGTGCTGGCCCAGCTGCTGGAGGCGCTGGGCCACGTGCACGCCGCCGGGTGGATCCACCGGGACGTGAAGCCGGCCAATGTGCTGCTGGAGCTGACCGGGACCGGGGTGCCGCGGGTGCGGCTGACCGATTTCGGGATTGCCGCCCACATGGACCAGCCGCGGCTGACCCAGCTGGGGATCACCGTGGGCACCGACGGCTTCCTGGCCCCGGGGCAGCGGGCCGGCGCCGACCCGGAACCCGCCCAGGACCTGTACGCGCTGGGGGTGCTGGGGGTGCAGCTGCTTGACCCGGCCCTGCACGGCCCGGCGCTGCGTGAGCGTTGCGAGGCGCTCTCCGGCCAGCCACCCGCCGGGCCGCTGGAGCGGGTGCTGGTTGGGCTGCTCAGCCCCCAGCCGGATGATCGGCAGCGGGCGGCCGCCCGGGCCCCGGAACTGCTGGCCGGGCTGCGCAACCGGGAAGGCTACCGGGTGGCCTCCGGGGAGGTGTTCGAGGTGTTCGACCACTTCCCGCCCAACGAGGCGCCGGACCCGGCAGGGCCAGACGCCGCGGTGCCGCCGCAGCCCGAACCGGCGATCGCACGGGAAGCGGAAGCGGCCCAGCGCCGCGGCGCACCGCGCAAGGCGCTGCCCTGGGCGCTGCTGGCGCTCGCGGTGCTGCTCGGGGCGCTCTCGCTGTGGCTCATCGGGGCGGACCAGGGGGCGGGACAGGACGCGGGGCAGGGCAGCACGGACCCGGCACCGCAGCAGCAGACACCCGGCCCCGAGCCCGGCACGGCGTCCGCAGCGCCCAGCACCCCGGCCAGCGCGCCCAGCACTCCGGCCAGCAAGCCGTCGGCCAGCGACCCGGGGGTGGAGATCAGCTCCAATGTGCAGGCTGGGGAGCAGTGCACCGTTCTGGAGGCCGGGCTGAAGGTGCGCGGGCTGGATGATGAGCAGCTGCGCTGCGAAGAAGGGGACACCGGGTACCGATGGCACCCGATGTCCCCGTCCCCCTAGGGGCGCGCTAGGCGCGTTTGCGGCGCAGCAGCCACAGCCCGGCAAAGCCGGCCAGCGCCACCGCCGCCCCGCCCAGGAATGCGCCGAGCTGGGCGCCGCTGGGCAGCCAGGAGGAGGAACCGGCCCCTGCGGCCAGGGCCTGGCCCTGCTCGCCGATTTCCGGCTCCCAGGCGCCGGTGTTCTTCGCCTCCCCGCTGACCTCAACGGCCAGCGAATAGTTCAGCGGATTCAGTCCACGCGGGTCATTAGCGGTGCCGGCCACCGCGATGTAGTAGTCGCCGGGCACCCGCAGGCCGAACCTTCCCCCGTAGCCGTCCACCAGGTCGCGGGAGACCTCGCTGAGCGTGCTGCGGGTGACCGAGGCGCCCACATCCTCCCGGGAGAGCTTGTCCCAGCTCGTGCCGGCCACGTCCGGAGCCAGCAGGGGGGAATAGGTGCCGGTGGCCAGCCCGGAGGCGCTGGCGTTCTCGGAGGGCTGCACGCTCAACCGGTAGCTCAGCCGCTGACCCTCCGAAAGGTGCACCTTGTAGTACTTGACCTCGTAGGGCAGCACCGAATCGGCGGAGATCGTGCCGGCGGAAAGCCCGGTGGCGGTGGCGAAACCGCTGCCGCCGGACACCGGGCTCGGCTCCCCGCTCAGGCTCACCGAGACCGGGGGCTGCTGTTCGGGCATCACCCCGGACAGCGAGGTCGGATCCACCGCCGGTTCGACGCTGACCCGCAGCTCCACCGGCACCTCGTCCTGCGCCTGCCACTGCCCGGTGCGCTGCAGCTTCAGGTACACCGTGTCATCCTCGTTGGAGAAGCAGGTGGAGTAGGTGTCCTTCGCCGTGGTCTGCAGGTGCAGGACCGGCAGCGGGGTGGAATTGCTGCGGGAGATCGAAGCGTTCGAGTTGCCGGCGCAGGCGCGCCCCTGCGAATCAAGCAGCTCGGCGCGCAAGCGCATCGATTCGCGGCTGGTGGGTTCGCCCATCATGTCCACGATCGGCTGGCCGCTGACCGTCAGGCGCTCGCCGTCCTGGATGTCGGGCAGCTTGTAGTAGCGGGCCTGCTCCTCACCGGTGACCGGCAGGCGGTCCTGGTGGGCGCCCGCCTCCAGCCGGGGCGCCGAATCCATGGAATCCGAGCCGGTGATATCGGCGCCCACCGGCTGGTGCGCCAGGATCTTGCTCTCCGGGCTCTGCTCGGCCACCGCGGCGGTGGCGCCCTGGGCCACCAGGGCCAGGCCCAGCGCCGTGCTCAGTACAAGCTTCCTCATGGCCGTCCCTTCGGCTCGTTGTTCTGGATCTGGGTGGTCGCCGGTTCCACGACCGCCGTGGCGCGGTGGCGCTGCAGGAAGCTGCCGGCAGCCAGCACGGCCGCGGTGATCAGCAGCCCGGCGGTGAACCAGGGCCACAGCGGGCCGCTGGAGGGGCCTGCCTGCCCGGTGGCTTGCGGCTGCTGGCTGGGCTCCGGCTGATCCTGCTGCTGTTCGGCGGGGGCCGGTTCGGCTGAAGCCTGCCCGGCATCCTGGTCGGTGTCCGGTTCGCCGGCCGGTTCGCCCTCGAAGATCGGCGCGGCGCCCGGGAAGGGCTGCTCGGTGCCGGTGACCTCCACGGCCAGCTCGTATTCGAAGGGCACCGCATTGGACTTCTGCTGCCAGGTGTCGGAATACACCACCACGTAGTAGTCCCCGCCCAGGTAGGCGTCCTTGCCGATCGAACCGGAACGGTTGGACTGGTCGACCGCGGTGCGCATGTTCAAGGTCGCCGTGGAGTTCGTCTTGGAGCGGTACAGGGAATTTTCCCCCACCATCTGCACCTGCTCGCGCACCGCCGAGTACACCGCCACGCCCACCTTGTTGGTGCCCGCTTCGGTGTTGTTCCCGCTGGTGGCGCGCAGGTTCAGCTTCTGCCCGTTGCCCACGTGCACCTTGTAGTAGCGTCCCTCGCTGGTCAGTGCGGAGTCGGCATAGATCTTCCCGGACTCGATGGGCAGCGCGTCGTTGAAGCTGGAGCCGCCCAGCACCGGGTCCGCCTGCCCGGTCACGGTGACGGAGCTGGGTTCATCGGCCTGGCGCGCCTCGGCGCCCAGCAGCGTGGCGTCCACGGCCGGTTCCAGCACGTAGAGCAGCTCCACGTCCATGGGGGCGTCCTTTTGCAGTTCCCCGTCGCGGGTCACCCTGGCGAACAGTTCGCCGGTGCCGTCGGCGAAGCAGCCGGTGGAGGCGTCCTGGCGGTACTCGGGGCTGTTGACGTAGCCGCTCATCGGGCGGCCGAGCTCACTGGTGTTGGAGTTGGCGCTCTGCGCGGAGGTGCACTCGCGCCCCTGCCCGTTGACCAGCTGCACCCGCACCCGGCCGGAGGCCACGGTGGCGTGGTCGTAGGTCTGGTCCGGGATCATGGTGGCGGAGAAGTGGGCGCGCTCGCCGGGCTTGAGCGGACCGATCTTGTAGTACTTGGTGGTGCCGTCCTTGCTGACCCAGCTCTCGGTTTCCCCGCGCTCCAGGGTGTCCAGGTACTGGCCGGGAACCATGGTGGGGGCCTCATGCATCTGGGTGGCTCCCTGAATCGGGGCGCCGGCCGGGGTGTAGCCGGCGAAGGCGCGCAGGGTGCGCACCGTCAGCTCCTGCTGCAGCGAGTCGGCGTCCTGGGCGGTGACGTAGCTGCCGCCGGTGGTCTTGGCGATGCATTCCAGTTCGGCCCGGGCCTTGGAGTTCACCTTGAAGCCGATGGTGTGCACGGTCAGGTCGATGCCCTGCCCGGCCAGGTCCTTCGCCGCGTCACAGGCCGGGGGCTCGAAGCAGTTCTCCTCGCCGTCGGAGACCAGGATGATCGACTTGGGGCCCTTGACCTGCTGCAGCTCCTTGGCCGCGTGCAGCAGCGAGGCCCCGATCGGCGTTTCGCCCACGGCCTTCAGCCCGTCCAGCTTGCCGGCCAGCTCCTTCTTGTCCACCGGACCCGGTTTCTGCACGGTGGTGATGTCATCGCACTTCTTCGGGGTCTTGGAGCCGTAGACGACCAGGCCCATCGACGCGTCCTGGGGTGCGTTGTTGATCAGGTGCTTGGTGGCCTTCTTCGCGGCGTCGATGCGGGTGGTGCCCTTCCCGTCCGCGTCCTTGGCCAGCATGGAGCTGGAGTAGTCCATGACCACCATGACCGGCTGCAGTTCGGCGGCCGGGGGCTCATCGGCCTGCGCGGCGGCCAGGGGTGCCGCGCAGAGCAGCCCGGTGGCCAGCAGCGCCACGAGGCGGGTCAGATAGCGGGGCATCTCTCGATCCTTCCGTTGCGAGTGTTTGCAAAAGCAAATATAGCTCATGCGTTTGCAAATGCAAACGTCCGTGGGAAACTATTTCCATGGACAACACCATCGAACAGCAACGGGCCATCTATGGCACGTCCCTGGCCGAACGTTTCGGCGCGGTGATGAAGGATTACGGGTTGTCCCAGCGTTCCCTGGCCGCCGTGCTGGGCATCAGCGCGCCGATGCTCTCCCAACTGATCGGCGCCCGGCGCATCAAGATCGGCAACCCGGCGGTCTACGGGCGGCTGCTGATGCTCGAGGCGCGGGTGGGCGAGCCGGACCGGCAGGCGGTGCTGCGCGAGGTGCAGGCCGCCGACGCGGTTACCGCCACCCACTCCGAGACCCCGCGCACCGGCGCCGGGCGCGCCGGGGCCCTGGACTACCTGCGCGGCAGCGACCCGCAGCTGCTGCGCCGGCTGGCGCAGGTCGCCGGGCAGGGCGGGGACCAGGCGCTGGCGCAGTTGTTCACCGAAGCGGCCGACCGGCCCGGAACTACGCCCCCGCCGGCTGCGGCGCGGGCAGGCGAATGATCGTGTAGCGGAAGAAGAACTGGGTGGCCGGGCCAATCAGCAGCGCATAGACCACGGTGCCCAGCCCCACCGGGCCGCCCAGCGCCCAGCCCACTCCCAGCACGCCCAGCTCGATCAGCGTGCGGATCAGCCGGATCGACCAGCCGGTGCGCAGGTGCAGCCCGGTCATCAGCCCGTCGCGGGGTCCGGGCCCGAAGTGGCAGCCGATGTACAGCGCACCGCCCAGCCCGTTGATGAGGATTGCGGCCAGCAGCACGCCCAGCTGCCAGCCCAGCCCCTGCACCGGCGGGATCAGCCACAGGAACAGGTCCAGGCCCACCCCGATCAGCACCACATTGGCCAGCGTCCCCAGCCCGGGCCACTGGCGCAGCGGAATCCAGGCCAGCAGGACCAGGGCGCCGACGATGATCACGATCGTGCCCAGCGACAGCGGCAGGTGTTCGGCCAGGCCCAGGTGCAGCACATCCCACGGATCCACCCCCAGTCCGGCGCGGATCATCAGCGCCATCGCCAGCGCAAAGAGCAGCAGGCCGGTGATCAGATTGAACAGGCGCACCGGCAGGCGCCCGGCCCGCAGTTGCTGGACGGGGGTGAGGTTGGTCAGGCTCATGATCCATCCAGCCTAGGACCAGGACGCGAACCGGGGCCAAAAGCCGCGGGACGCGGCCGGTCACAATGTGCCCAGCGCCACTTCCAGCGCCCGGGCCAGCTCGTTTAGATCCCGCGGCCCGGCCGCGTGGTTGTTCCCGGTCCCCGCATCGGTCTCCGCCCCCACCGTGGCCGTCTGCCCGGCCGGGCGCAGCGCCGGAACGTGGATGAACAGGGCCGGCAGCGGCATCCGGTAGGCCAGGTAGGCCACGTGGTTGCACACGAAGCGCCCGGCGTCCTGGGAGACGCGGGCGCCGAACCCTGCCGCGTTCAGGGCCGCGGTGAGCGGTTCGGGGTCCAGGGTGCTGGCCACCCGCGGCGGCCCGGCGGTGATCGGGCGGCTGCGGGGCTGGGCGCCGTCATTGTCCGGGATCCTGGCGTCATCCTCATTCACGCCCCAGCGTTCGGGGGTGATCCGGCTGCGGCCCCCGGCCTCGCCCAGGCAGATCAGCGCCTGCGGGCGGTGCTCGGCGACCAGGTGCTGCAGGGCCGGGCCGGAACGCGCGAAGGAGACCGGCAGCAGCGCCGTTGCCAGGGTGTGCTGCCCGACCCGGGAGGGCAGCAGGGCCAGCACCTGGCCGCTGGCATTGAAGTGATCGGAACCGAAGGGCTCAAAACCGGTGACCAGAAGACGCATGCCTCCCATTATCGCGCCAACTGTCCGGCACGGGTGCTAGAACTGGGAACACGAAGCGCTTCCCAACCCGAAAAGGACGAATCCCATGACCGTGGCCCTCGTGATCCTGGTGGTCATCAACATCCTGTTGAGCGTGCTGCTCGGCCTGCTGGTGGTGCGGCGCACCGGGGCGGCGGGACAGGACCCGGCCGCCATCACGCAGGCGGTGCGCGCCACCCACGGGGAACTGCGCCAGGACCTGGGCAGCCAGCGCGCCGAGCTGCGCCAGGCGCTGGGTGAGGTCCGCCAGGACAACGAGGTGCGCCTGGAACGGGTGCGCGCCACCCTCGACGAGCGGCTGACAACGCTGACCGAGTCGAACTCCGCGCGCCACCTGCAGCTGCAGAGCCTGCTACGCGAGGAAATGGACAAGCTGCGCGCCGGCAACGAGGCGAAGCTGGAGAAGATGCGCGAGACGGTGGATGAGAAGCTGCAGGGCACCTTGGAAAAGCGCCTGGGCGAATCCTTCGAACTGGTCAGCAAGCGCCTGGAGATGGTGCAGCAGGGCCTGGGGGAGATGCAGTCCCTGGCCGCCGACGTGGGCGGGCTCAAGCGCGTGCTGACCAACGTGAAAAGCCGCGGCTCCTGGGGCGAGGTGCAGCTCTCCCGGCAACTGGAGGACATCCTGACCGCCGAGCAGTACGAGCAGAACGTGGTGATCCGCCCCGGCAGCCGCGAAAGCGTGGAGTTCGCCGTCGTGCTGCCCGGCCGGGAACAGGGGGTGGTGTACCTGCCGATCGACTCGAAGCTGCCGCAGGAGGACTATGAGCGGCTGCTTGACGCCCAGGAATCGGGAATCAAGCAGGACATCGAGCAGGCCAGCCGGGCCCTGGACCGGGCGATCATTGAGCAGGCGAAGCTGATCTCCGGGAAGTACATCGCCCCGCCGCACAGCACCGATTTTGCCATCATGTACCTGCCCACCGAGGGATTGTTCGCCGAGGTGGTGCGCCGCCCGGGGCTGGCCAGCCGGCTGCAGACCGAGCACCGCGTGCTGATTACCGGACCCACCACGCTGATGAGCCTGCTGAACTCGCTGCAGATGGGCTTCCGCACCCTGGCCATCGAACAGCGCAGCAGCGAGGTCTGGCAGGTGCTGGCCGCCGCGAAGGAGGAATTCCGCAAGTACGGGGACGTGTGGGACAAGCTGGGCAAGCAGCTGGCCACCGCGCAGAACACCGTGCGGGAAGCCGGCACCCGCACCCGGGCGGTGGAGCGCAAGCTGCGGGATGTGGAAAGCATCGAGGTCACCCAGGGCGACGTGCTGGACTCCATCCTCTAGCCGGGCAGCTGGGCGGCGCCTGCGAAACGCTGCGCCGGTCCCGGTGCTTGGCTAGCATGGCCAAAACCCGAGCGAAGGAGTTGACCATGAGCAAATACCTCATCTCATTTCCCAGCGGAGCGATGGACTTCCCGCCCGAGGACCTGCACGAGGTGGCGCGCGCCTCCCACGAGGTGGTCCGGCAGGCCAAGGAGGCCGGGGTGTGGGTGTTCGGCGGCGGCATTGATGAGAGCATCCCGCCGGTGATGGTGCACGCCGACGGGACCGTGAGCAAGCAAACCTACCCGCAGACCAGCCAGCTGGAAGGCGGGTACTCGGTGCTGGAGCTGCCCAGCTACAAGCAGGCGCTGGAATGGGCGGCGAAGTTCGCCGCCGGCTGCCGCTGCGCCCAGGAGGTGCGGGTCTTTCAGGACGACCCGGAAAGCTGAACCTCAGCCGCGCAGCGCCTGGGCCAGCTGCCGGGCGAGCTGCGGCCGGTCCAGCACGAACTGGTAGCGCCGCCCGCCGGCCGAGAAGCTCACGGCCGTGCGCCCGCCCATGTTCAGGCGGATCAGCCCGCCGGTGCGCAGCACCGGCCAGTTCAGCAGCCCCGGGTTCAGCCCGGAATCCGGCTCGACGCGGACCTGGCTGATCTGCTCCCGCGGCAGCCTGCGCCGCCACAACGGGGCGGCCAGGGTGAGGGTGTGGGCATCCAGCCGCGCCGAGATCCGGGCCGCGAACGCCCACCAGATCCCGGCCAGGGCGAAGAACCCGGCCCCCAGCAGCGCCGGCAGGCCCGCCGTGGCGGTGCCCGCCGCCAGGCCGGCCGCCACGAGCAGGAGCAGGACGCCCCCGCCCCGGCGCAGCCAGCGCGGGGGACGCTGCCTACACAACAGCACCGTGGGGTGTGCCGATGTCATCTTGTTCCCTCCCCGGGCCGCGGCGGCCCCGATCCGCCCTCGGGTACGGTGAAGGGCGGCAACCCCGCGGTCACCGCCCCCTGCACCGTTTGGCCTAGCCCTTGAAGCGGGCGATGGAGCGCTCCAGCTCCGCCTCGGCGGCCTCGCGGCCCTCCCAGCCCTCGGCCTTGACCCACTTGCCCGGCTCCAGGTCCTTGTAGCGGGTGAAGAAGTGCTCGATCTCCTTGATCAGCCACTGGTCGATGTCCTCAAGCTCCTTGATGTGCTCAAAGCGCTTGTCGGTCGGAACGCACAGCAGCTTCGCGTCGCCGCCGCCGTCATCGGTCATGTTGAACACGCCGATCGGGCGGGCCTCGACCACCACGCCGGGCAGCAGGTCCACACCGGGGATGAAGACCATGGCATCCAGCGGATCGCCGTCCTCGCCCAGGGTGTCATCGAAGTAGCCGTAATGGGTCGGGTACTGCATCGAGGTGAACAGCACGCGGTCCAGGCGCAGGCGGTGGGTTTCGTGGTCGATCTCGTACTTGACGCGCGATCCGGTCGGGATCTCGATAGTGACGTCGTGGCCCATTAAAAGCACGCTCCTAAACTAGTCTTAGGGATATCCGATTCCAAGCGTATATGGCAACGACGCAGAGTTGATAAACCGGGGAAGGGAAAAATTCGCGCATGAAGGCGTCCACCCGACGGCTGGTGACCCTGATCGCCGCAACGGCGGCGGCCCTGGCGATGATCGTGGCGATGTTCAGCGCCCCGCGCCTGTTCACCGGCGCCCCGCAGGCCTTCCACACCCCCGCCAGCGCCACCCTGGAGCCGGCGCCCGCGGCGCAGGTCACCGACCCGGGTGAGCAGGCCCCGATCCCGGATGCCGGGATCCTGACCGCCAAGCTCGACGCGATCCTGGCCGATGCCCCGGACGGCACCGGCTTCAGCGCCCAGGTGCTGGATTTGCCAACCGGACAGGTGCTCTACGAGAAGAACGGCGCCGGGCCCGGCACCCCGGCCTCCAGCCTGAAGATCGCCACCGCCATCGCCGTCCTGGACACCCTGGGCGCCGGGCACCGGCTGCAGACCAGCACCCTGCTGGACGGGGACACCCTGGTGCTGCGCGGCGGCGGGGACGTGCTGCTGGGGGACGGAGCCTCGGATCCGGCGGCGACGGTGGGGCACGCCGGGATCAAGACCCTGGCCGAGCAGACGGCCAGGGAACTGAAGCTGCGCGGGGTGCAGCAGGTCAAGCTGTGGCTGGACGATTCGCTGTTCGCCGGCGCCCAGGGCAACGCGGCCTGGGACAAGTCGTTGTATACCTCGAACAACATTGCCGACCTCTACCCGCTGGCGCACTATGCCGGGCGGGCCTCCGCCGTGAAGGGCGCGGCCCATGAGCGGGATGCGGCCCAAGCGGTGCGCCGGGTCTTCGCCCGCGAACTGTCCGCGCACCTGCAGGTCACCGACGGCGGGCGCGGCGCCTATCCGGGCGGCGAGGTGCTGGCCAGCGTCGACTCGGCCCCGCTGGGGGCGCAGATCAAGCACATGCTGCTGGTTTCGGACAACTACCTGACCGAGACCATGGGCCGGCTGGTGGCCGTGGAGCTGGGGCTTGAGCCCGGACAGGCGAACCAGGCGGTGCAGCAGGTCGCGGAACGGCTTGGCGCGCAGGGGTTGGAGCTGGCCGACACCAGCGGCCTGGCCGCCAGCAACAAAGTGTCCCCGGCCGCGCTGACCGGCCTGCTGCACGCCGCCAGCCACAGCCCGGACGCGGGGCTGCGCGAGCTGGCGTACTGGCTGCCGGTGGCGGGGTACAGTGGCACCCTGGCCGATCGGCTGGGCACGGCGGACACCCGCGGGCTGATCCGCGCCAAGACCGGATCGCTGTCCGGGGTGGCCACCCTCACCGGGGTGACGCTGACCAGCGATGGCCGCCCGGTGGCCTTCAGCATCTTCGCCCACCACCCCGGCGGCGGACTGGCCCCGCACAAGCCGACCCTGGATGCGGCGGTGCGGGCGCTGCACGCCTGCGGCTGCCGCTAGCAGACCGTCAACCAAAGGAGAAACACCATGAACCAGTGGATTGACTGGGAGGTGGCCCTGTCCACCGCCAAGGCGCTGACCCCCGCCGGGCCGGCCCTGGACGGGGCGCAGGCCGCGCGGATCGTGGCCGAGCTGCGCCAGGCGGCGGAACTGGGTCTGCGCAAGGCCGAGGCGATCTCGGGGCTGGGATCCACCAAGCCGGCCCAGGTGCTGGTGGTGGACCGTGCCGGATGGGCCAAGGCCGTGAGCCAGAACTTCGCCGCGATGATGCCCGAACTGCCCAGCACCCCGCCCAGCGTGCCGGTGATCGCCGGGGCCGAGCTGGGGGCGGTGCTCTCCATCCTCTCCACCCGGGTGCTGGGCCAGTTTGACCCCTACAGCGGTTCGCGGCTGCTGCTCAACGCCCCCACCATCACCCAGATCCGTGGGGAGATGAACCTGAACGCGGCGGACTTCTACCTGTGGATCGCCACCCACGAGCAGACCCACCGGCTGCAGTTCGAGGTGGCCACCTGGGTGCCGGAGGTGATGCGTGAAACGCTGGCCGCGATCTTCACCGGAACCGGCGGCAAGACCCGCTCCATGGCCGAGATCGGCCAGCGGGTGAAGTCGCTGCGCAGCGAGGTGGGGGAGCTGACCACCATCATGTCGGTGCTTGAGGGCCATGCGATGGCCGTGATGAACGACGTGCACGACATCCCCAGCATCAAGACCATCCGCCAGCGCTTCGCCGCCCGCGGCCAGAACCGCGGGGTGATCGCCACCTGGGTGGGCAAGCTTTTGGGCATGGATGCCAAGGCCCGGCAGTACGAGCGCGGGGAGAAGTTCGTGCGCCACATCGTCGGGCAGATCGGCTATGACGGGTTCAACCGGATCTTCGAATCCCGCCAGGCCTTCCCCACGGCCAGCGAGCTGGACCACCCGCAGCAGTGGCTGGCGAGGATGGCGTGAGGCCGGCGCGATGAGCAGCGCCCTGTCCCAGGCCCGGATCGCCATTCAGCGCCAGGTTGGCGGGCAGTTCGTGTTGCTGGGGGTCTCCGGGGGATCGGACTCGCTGGGGATGGCGGTGGCCGCGGCCGAACTGGTGCGCGCCGGCAAGCTGCGCGCCGGGGCGGTGATCGTGGACCACCAGCTGGCCGCGGGCAGCGACGCGGTGGCCCGGCAGGCGGCCGAAACCTGCCGGAGCCTGGGCCTGGACCCGGTGCTGGTGCGCCAGGTGAGCACCGCCGCGGATGAGGCCAGCGCCCGCCATGCCCGCTACCAGCAGTTCGAGCACGCCCTGGGCGCCACCGGTGCCCAGGCCCTGCTGCTCGCCCACACCCTGGATGACCAGGCCGAACAGGTGCTGCTGGGGCTGCTGCGCGGTTCCGGGACGCGCTCGCTGGCCGGAATCCGCGCGGTGCGCGGCCCCTACCGGCGCCCGCTGCTGGGCCTGCGCCGCGAACAGCTGGAGCAGATCTGCCTGCAGGCGTCGGTGAACTGGTGGCAGGACCCGAGCAACACCGATGTGCGCTACCGGCGCAACCAGATCCGCCACCGGGTGCTGCCGGTGCTGGTCCGGGAGCTGGGCGCCCACCTGCCCCAGGCGCTGGCGGGCACCGCCGAACTGGCCGCCCAGGACGCGGACGCGCTGGATGAGTGGGCGGCGCAGAGCTACCGGCAGCTGGCCGACGGGCACCGCCTGCCGCTGCGCGGGCTGCGTGAACTGCCCCCGGCCATCTCCTCGCGGGTGCTGCGCCTGGCCGTGCGCGCGGCCGGGGGAACGAACCCGAGCCGGGAACGCACCGCGGCGCTGCAGCAGCTGGCCGGACTGGGCACGGCGCCGAGCCGTTCGGCTGGCCCGGTGCAGCTGGAGGGAGAGATCTACGCCTACCGGCGCGGTCCGGTGATCGTTTTCACCAGACCCGGCTAAACACTGGGGGCCGGAGTGTGGCAATCTAGTGGGGTACCACCCCTCTACATTCAGGAGAACCTTCGTGGATTCGAACGAGATCAAGGCCGATCTGGCCCACGTGCTGTACACCAAGGAAGAGATCCAGGCCCGGATCAACGAACTGGCCGCGCAGATCGACAAGGACTACGAAGGCCGCGACATCCTCGTGGTGGGTGTGCTCAAGGGCGCGGTGATGGTCATGGCCGACCTCTCGCGCGCACTGAAGTCGCACGTGACCATGGACTGGATGGCGGTCTCCTCCTACGGTTCGGGCACCCAGTCCTCCGGGGTGGTACGCATCCTCAAGGACCTGGACACCGACCTGATGGGCAAGCACGTGCTGATCGTGGAGGACATCATCGACTCCGGGCTGACCCTGTCGTGGCTGAAGTCCAACCTGGAATCCCGCGGCCCGGCCAGCGTGGAAATCTGCACCCTGCTGCAGAAGCCGGAGGCGGCCAAGGTGAAGATCGACGTGAAGTACGTGGGCATGGACATCCCCAACGAGTTCGTGGTCGGCTACGGGCTGGACTACGCGGAGAAGTACCGCAACCTGGACTGCATCGGCACCCTGGCGCCCCACATCTACCAGTAGGGAACTTTTCGTGCGCCGCGTGCGTTGATCAGTATCGATAGACATGGCGTAGCCCGGACGTCGGATGAAGTGCGTGAGGGGGATGCGGGGGAACGGGAACCTCCGGATCGATGAAAACCAAGAAACTTTTTAACAGCTGGATCATTTGGGTGCTCGTCGGGGTCACCGCCGTGCTGTTGTTCCTGCCGATGCTTTTCGGGCAGAACAGCGCGCGCGTGGACACCTCGGTGGGTCTGAACCAGCTGCGTTCGGGCAACGCCGCCGAGGCGAAGATCTTCGACGGGGACCAGCGGGTGGACCTGCTGCTGAAGGACCCGCTGAACGTGGACGGGGTCGACAAGGGCAAGAACGTCTCCTTCTACTATTCGGTGGCCCGCAGCGAGCAGGTCATCGACGCCATGAACGGCGCGAAGCTGAACAAGTTCACCGACCAGCCGGTGCAGAACAACTGGTTCGTCTCCATGCTGGGCGTGATCATCCCCTTCCTGCTGATCGCGGGCCTGTTCTGGTTCATCCTGGCCCGCTCCCAGGGCGGGGGCTCGAAGGTCATGCAGTTCGGCAAGTCCAAGGCGAAGCTGATCACCAAGGACATGCCGCAGGTGACGTTCAAGGACGTGGCCGGGGCCGATGAGGCCGTGGAGGAGCTGCACGAGATCAAGGAGTTCCTGCGCGAGCCGGGCAAGTTCCAGGCCGTGGGCGCGAAGATCCCCAAGGGCGTGCTGCTCTACGGTCCCCCGGGCACCGGCAAGACCCTGCTGGCCAAGGCCGTCGCCGGTGAGGCGCAGGTCCCGTTCTACTCGATCTCCGGTTCGGACTTCGTGGAAATGTTCGTCGGCGTGGGCGCCTCGCGCGTGCGCGACCTGTTTGAGCAGGCGAAGAACAACTCCCCGGCGATCATCTTCGTCGATGAGATCGACGCGGTGGGCCGCCACCGCGGCGCCGGCATCGGCGGGGGCAACGACGAACGCGAGCAGACCCTGAACCAGCTGCTGGTGGAGATGGACGGCTTCGACGCCACCACCAACGTCATCCTGATCGCCGCGACCAACCGTCCCGACGTGCTGGATCCGGCGCTGCTGCGCCCGGGCCGCTTTGACCGGCAGATCCCGGTCGAGGCCCCGGACCTGAAGGGCCGCGAGCAGATCCTGAAGGTGCACGTGAAGGGCAAGCCCGTGGACGAGTCCGTGGACCTGACCGCGGTGGCCAAGAAGACCCCCGGGTACACCGGCGCGGACTTGGCCAACGTGTTGAACGAGGCGGCGCTGCTGACCGCGCGCTCCAACGCGAACCTGATCGATGACCGCGCCCTGGATGAGGCGATCGACCGGGTGATGGCCGGCCCGCAGAAGCGCACCCGGCTGATGGACGAGCACGAGCGCAAGGTCACCGCCTACCATGAGGGCGGGCACGCGCTGGTGGCCGCGGCCATGAACCAGACCGCCCCGGTCACCAAGATCACCATCCTGCCGCGTGGCCGCGCCCTGGGCTACACCATGGTGGTGCCCGAGTCGGACAAGTACTCGGTGACCCGCAACGAACTGCTGGACCAGATGGCCTACGCCATGGGCGGGCGCGTGGCCGAGGAAATCGTCTTCCACGACCCGTCCACCGGGGCCAGCAACGACATCGAGAAGGCCACCGCCACCGCGCGCAAGATGGTCACCGAATACGGGATGAGCGAGAAGGTCGGCGCGGTGCGCCTGTCCTCCTCCTCCGGGGATGCGATGTACGGCCAGGCCGGCAGCCGCGAATACTCCGATGAGATGGCCTCGCTGGTCGACGACGAGGTGCGCAAGCTCATCGAGGCGGCGCACGACGACGCGTACTGGGCGCTGACCCACAACCGTCCGGTGCTCGACCGGCTGGCGCTGGCGCTGCTGGAGCACGAGACGCTGAACCAGAAGGAGATCGAGGAGATCTTCTCCGACCTGGTCAAGATCGACAAGCGCGAGGTGTGGCTGTCCAACGCGCAGCGCCCCGTGCACGAGGCCGGGCCGATTCTCAGCCCCAAGGAGCGGGCCGCGCAGGCCAGCGACTAGGCAGGCACCCCGCGGGCGGCCGGAGGCAAAACGCCCCGGCCGCCCGCGGCGTATCGCCCACCGCCCACGGGTGCCGGCGGTGCCCGTGTTACCTTTCGATGCGCGGGCCGGCACCCCAAACCGGATAGGATCTAGAACGTGAGTAGTTCCAAGACCATAGACAGTTCGAAGAGCCAGGACAGCGTGCCCGGTCCCGAGGGAGCCCAGTCCTCCAACGGCGTGCCGGCCAAAGAAGTGGACCAGCCGCGCATCGCGGCGGCGGTGCGCGAGATCCTGCTGGCCATCGGCGAGGACCCGGACCGTGACGGGCTGGTGGACACCCCCAAGCGGGTCGCCAAGGCGTACGCCGAATTCTTTGCCGGGCTCAGCCAGGACCCGGCCGAACACCTGGACACCACCTTCGACATCGAGCACGATGAACTGGTGCTGGTCAAGGACATCCCGTTCTACTCCACCTGCGAGCACCACCTGGTCCCGTTCCACGGTTCGGCGCACATCGGCTACATTCCGGGCAAGGCCGGAAAGGTCACCGGGCTGAGCAAGCTGGCCCGGCTGGTGGAGGTCTTCGCCCGCCGCCCCCAGGTCCAGGAGCGGCTGACCACCCAGATCGTCGACGCCTTGGTTGAGCACCTGCACCCGCAGGGCGCGATCGTGGTCGTGGAATGCGAACACATGTGCATGTCCATGCGCGGGGTGCAGAAGCCCGGCGCGAAGACCGTCACCAGTGCGGTGCGCGGCCAGCTGCGCGAAACCGCGACCCGCGCCGAAGCCATGAGCCTGATCTTAGGAAAGTAGTGATATGTCTCTAGGAGCGATTCCGGGCACCGGCCCGGCCACCAGCCCGCTGACCGTGATCCGCAAGATCAAGCGCAAGACCTTCGCCGATCTGCCCACCGACCGCACCCTGGTCATGGGGATCCTGAACATCACCGAGGACTCCTTCTCCGACGGCGGGAAGTACCTGGACTCCGGGGCCGCCATCGACCAGGGCCTGAAGCTGCTGTACTCCGGCGCGGACATCATTGACGTGGGCGGGGAGTCCACCCGCCCCGGCGCCGCCGAGGTGGACCCGCAGCTGGAACGCGAACGCATCATCCCGGTCATCCAGGCCCTGGCCAAGGGCGGGGCGGTGGTGTCGGTGGACACCATGCACGTGGACACCGCCCGTGCCGCCATCGACGCCGGCGCGCACCTGATCAACGACGTCTCCGGGCTCACCTACGAGCCGGGCATGCCCGAACTGATCGCCGAAACCGGGGTCCCCTACGTGCTGATGCACCGCCGCGGCACCGCGCAGAGCATGGTCACCGAGGCGAACTACCAGGACGTGGTCACCGAGGTGGTGGGCGAACTGCGCCAGCTGCGCGACGAGTTCGTGGCCAAGGGCGTGCGGCCCGAACAGATCATCCTGGACCCGGGGCTGGGCTTCGCCAAGGACGCCGAACACAACTGGGCGCTGCTGGCCGCGCTGGGCGAGCTGGAGGCGCTGGGGCACAGGGTGCTGATTGGCACCAGCCGCAAACGCTTCCTGGGTGAACTGCTGCGCGAGGGCGGCAAGCCGCGCGACGTGCAGAACCGCGATGCCGCCACCGCCGCAACCACCACGCTGGCCGCCGCCAACGGTGTCTGGGCGGTGCGCGTGCACGACGTGCAGTCCAGCCGCGACGCCATCGAAGTAGTGAAGGCGCATGGATCGCATTAGCGTCACCGGCATCACCGCCACCGGCCACCATGGGGTCTTCGAGCACGAGAAGCGCGAAGGCCAGCCGTTTACGGTGGACGTGGTGCTGCACACCGACACCACCCGCGCGGCGCTGAGCGACAACGTGAGAGACACCGTGCACTACGGGGAGGTCAGCGAGCTGGTCGTCGACCAGATCCAGGCCGGGCCCTGGGACCTGATCGAGAAGCTGGCCGAACAGATCGCCCAGGCGATCCTCACCGGCTACCCCAGCGTGGCGCGGGTTGACGTCACCGTGCACAAGCCCCAGGCCCCGATCCCGGTGCCCTTTGACGACGTCACCGTGGCGATCAGCCGCGTGCAGAGGGAGCACCGCGCGGTGCTGGCGCTGGGCTCGAACCTGGGCGAGAGCCGGCAGACGCTTCAGGCGGCCGTGAGCGAACTGCAGGACCACCCGCAGGTGCGGGTCGAAGCCGTGTCCCCGCTGGCGCTGACCAAGCCGGTGGGCGGGCCCGGGGGCCAGCCGGACTACCTGAACCAGGTCATCGCCGTGCGCACCACCCTGGACCCGCACCAGCTGCTGGATCTGTGCCAGCAGGTGGAGCGGGAGCACCACCGCACCCGCACCGTGCGCTGGGAGGCGCGGACCCTGGACGTGGATGTGATCACCTATGACCAGCTGGTGCTGCAGGACGAGCGGCTGACCCTGCCGCACCCGCGCGCGCACCTGCGCGGCTTCGTGCTGGCGCCGTGGAGCTGGATGGACCCCGACGCGGTGCTCGGCGGCCAGCTGGTCTCCCGCCTGGCCGCGCAGGCCGAAGACACCCCCGGCATCATCCGGCTATGAGCACACTGCGTTTCCTGCCCCTGGCCCTGTGCGCCGTCGCCGGCGCGGTGATCGGCTACGTGCTGATGCTGGTGATGAGCGGGCGGGGGATGATGGCCCCGGTGCTGGACTATTCGGCGCTGTTTTCCATGGCCGCGGTCTCGGTGATCACCCTGATCCTGGGGATCCGGGTGAAGCTGTTCACCGCCGGGCGCACCCGGCACCGGGTGGAGCCGATCGCCGCGGCCCGCATCCTGGTGCTCGCCCAGGCCGGGGCGTACGCCGGGGCGGTGATCGCCGGGTGGCACCTGAGCCTGATGGCGGCGCTGCTGGGTGCCAGCGGCCCGAGTCCCACCGCCACCCGGGCGATCGTGCTGGCCGGGGCCGGGGTGCTGATGGTGGTCATCGGGTTCATTGTCCAGCACCTGTGCAAGCTGCCCCCGCAGGACAACGATGAGGATGCCGATGGAGCCCAAGGATATGCCACCGACTGACTTCACCGCGGTGGACCCCGCCTACTTCAAGGTCCGGCTGCTGACCTGGCTGGCGAACACCGCCCTGTACCTGATCATTGCGCTGGTGCCGCTGGGGCTGGCGCTGTTCGGGGTGCAGGTGCCCCGGTGGCTGGTGGTGCTCCCGCCGCTGCTCGTGCTGGGGATCGCGCTGTGGGCGCTGGCGCTGATCCGGCGCCGGGTGCGCGCCCTGGGCTACAGTGAACGCGCCGAGGACCTGGTGGTGCGTTCCGGGGTGCTGTTCCGCAAACGCGTGGTGATCCCCTACGGGCGGCTGCAGTACGTGGAGATGAGCTCCGGGCCGCTGGAGCGGCGCTACGGGCTGTGCCGGCTGACGGTGAACACCGCCGCCGGGGCCGCGACCGCGGTGATCCCCGGGATCCCGGCCCGGGAGGGCCAGCAGCTGCGCGAACGGCTGGTGGCGGCCGGTGAAGAGAAGATGATCGGGCTATGAGCGGGCCGTGGCAGCGGGTGCACCCGGCCAGTCCGTTCGTGCACGGCTGGCTGGCGATCGTCGGGCTGATCTACGTCTACTACACGAACACCGACGAACTGTCCTGGTCCGAACGCTTCGAGGGCCCCCGGCTGGGCTGGACCGCGGCGATCGGTTCCGCGGCACTGCTGGTGATCCTGGTTTTCTACGCCCTGTCCTGGTATTTCACCCGCTACCGGCTGAGTGAAACGCACGTGTACGTGAACTCCGGGATGCTCTTTCGCAGCCAGAAGCAGGCGCGCATCGAACGGGTGCAGGCCATCGACATCGCCCAGCCGCTGGTGGCCCGGCTGCTGGGCCTGGCCGAACTGCGCTTTGACGTGGCCGACGGCTCCGATTCGGTGATGCGCCTGGCGTTCTTGAAGAAGGCCGACGCGCACCGGCTGCGCGGGGTCATCCTGGACCGCGCCCACGCCGCCCGCCACGGCTCCGCCCCGCCGGCGCCCGGCCCGCAGACCGGCACGGCCGATCACCCGGCCCCGGCGGCGGACACCGGGCAGCTGATCGTCTCCCGGGTCCCGGCCGGGCGGCTGCTTGGCTCCCTGCTGCTGCGCATCCCCACCATCGTGGGCCTGCTCTTCGCCCTGTTCTTCGCCGTGATGGTGCTGCTGGGCAACGCCGGTGCGTTGGCCGGGGTGATTCCGGCGCTGCTGGGCTTTGGCGGCTGGCTGTACAAGGAGCTGAACAACTCCTGGAACTTCACCGCCTCCAACACCGACACCGGGCTGCGGATCAGCCGCGGGCTGGCCGACACCCGCCAGCAGTCGATCCCCGCCGGGCGGGTGCAGGCGGTCAAGATCAGCGCCCCGGCCCTGTGGCGGCCGCTGGGCTGGTACCGGATCGAGGTCAACGCGCTGGGCCTGGGGGAGGGCGCGGAGAGCGAAACCCTGGTGATGCCGGTGGGCGACTTCGACTCGGTGTGCCAGGTGATGTGGATCCTGCTGCCGGACCTGGGCGTGAACGAACAGCGCGCCGTGCTGCACACGGCGCTGTCCACCGGCGCGCACCACGGCTTCACCACCTCCCCGGCCAGCGCCCGGCTGATCTCCCCCGGGGCGTGGCGGCACCAGGGGTACCTGCACACCGACACGGTGCTGATCACCCGCTACGGCTGGCTGGCCCGGGTGGCCAGCTTCATCCCGCACCGGCGGATCCAGGGGGTCACCTGGCACCAGGGGCCGCTGGAGCGGCGCCGCGGGCTGGCCGGGGTGCGGGTGCACTCGGCCGGGGGCAGCATCATGGGTTATGCCCACCAGATAGACAGCCGCCAGGCGCTCGAACTGTTCGAGGCCCAGGCGCACCGAGCGGCCGAAAGGTAGACAGTGCACGCTCCACGACTAGGAATTGGAATCATCTCCGCCGGCCGGGTCGGCAGCGTGCTCGGCGCGGCGCTGGCCGCGGCCGGGCACCACATCACCGGGGTGCACGCCGTGTCCGAGGCCTCCCGGGAACGGGCCGGCGCCATGCTGCCCGACGCCCAGGTGCTGCCCCCGGATGAGATCCTGCGGCGCAGCGAACTGGTGCTGTTCGCGGTGCCCGACGACGTACTGGGGGAACTGGTGGCCGGGCTGGCCGCCGCCGGGCACTTCGTGGCCGGGCAGCTGGTGGCCCACACGGCCGGACGCTACGGCACGCGCATCCTGGAACCGGTGCGTGCCGCCGGCGCGTTCCCGCTGGCCATCCACCCGGCCATGACGTTCACCGGGATGAGCCTGGACCTGGATCGGCTGACCGACTGCGCGTTCGCGGTCACCGCCGACGAGCCGATGTTGCCGGTCGCCCAGGCGCTGGTGGTGGAGCTGCGCGGTGAGCCGGTCACCATCGCCGAGGCCGACCGCACCAGCTACCATGCGGCCCTGGCCCACGGGGCCAACCACCTGAACACCATCACCGCCCAGTCCATGGACCTGCTGCGGCGCATCGGGGTGCAGGAGCCGGGCAACACGCTGCGTGCCCTGATGAGCGCCAGCCTGGACAATGCGCTGCGTTCCGGGGCCGGTCTGCTCACCGGCCCGGTGGCGCGCGGGGATGTGGGCACCGTGCAGGCCCACGTTGAATCCCTGGCCAATGATCCGCAGGAAACCACGGACAGCTACCGCACCCTGTCCCGCGCGACCGCCATCCGCGCCCGCGCCCAGGGCCTGATCTCCGAGGCGACGCTGCGCGAACTGCTGGGCATCCTAGAATAGTGCTGTGAAAAGCCCCGCCGCGAAAAGCCCCCAGGTCCTGACCACCCGCGCCGAACTGCGCGCCGCCATCCGCGCCGCCGCCCCCGCCTCACTGGGTTTCGTGCCGACGATGGGCGCCCTGCACTCGGGACACGAACAGCTGTTCCGGCAGGCGCGGGAGGAAAACGAGCTGGTGGTGATCTCCATCTTCGTCAACGAACTGCAGTTCAACGACCAGCAGGACTACCAGCGCTACCCGCGCGACCTGCAGGCCGATGTGCAGGTGGCCGCCCGGGCCGGGGTGGACCTGGTCTTCGCGCCCGCACCACAGGAGGTCTACCATGCCGGGACCCCGCTGATCCGGCTGGACAGCGGCGCCTTGGGACGCATGTATGAGGGGGCCTCACGCCCCGGGCACTTCGACGGCATGCTGGCGGTGGTCGCCAAGCTGCTGCACTACGCCGATCCCGGGCAGGGGCACTACCGTGCCTACTTCGGGCAGAAGGACGCCCAGCAGCTGGTGCTGGTGCGCCGCATGGTCGACGACCTGGACTACCCGGTGCAGATCCGCGCGGTGCCGATCGTTCGCACCGCCCAAGGGCTGGCCCTGTCCAGCCGCAACGCGCTGCTCAGCCAGCGGCAGGCCACCGCCGCCCTGGTCATCCATCGGGCCATCGAACTGATCGCCGGGCGGGCCGCCCGCCACGAACCGCTGTATCTGGAGGACGCGGTCGGGCTGTTCCAGATGGAACCGGAAGTTGAGCTGGACTACTTTGTGGTGGTGGACCCGGACACCCTGCAGGAGCTGGCCTTCAACTGCCAGGACACCCCGTTCACCGGGCAGGGGCTGATCCTGGTGGCCGCCACCGTCGGCGGGGTGCGGCTGATCGACAACCAGCCGATCTAGGCAAAGCGCCGTGCCGCGTCCGCCAGCAGCTCGCGGAACCCGCACAACTCCTCCATGATCTGCGCCGCGGGCTGCACCCGGATGCTGAACGCTGCCGCCTGGCCGGCGTAGACCGGGGCGATCTGCGGATCCGCGTCCGCCCGGGCCTGCTTCATCCGCTCCCGCAGGGCGGCATCGGCGCGCTCTTCCAGCCCGGACAGATCCCCGGCCCAGCGCCGGGAGAACTCATTGGCCAGCGCCCGCCCACCGAACTCGGGCGCCCACGGCAGCTGCTGGGCGATGTCAAACGCCCGGGTGTAGACGGTGTCATCCAGGCCCGCGGCATTAACCGCATCCTTGAAGCGGGCATGGCCGCTGGCTTCGGCCGCGGTGATGAAGCGCGTGCCAACCCACACCGCCTGCGCGCCACCGGCCAATGCGGCCGCCACGCCGCGCGCGGTGCCGATCCCGCCCGCGGCCACCACCGGTTTGTCGGTTGCATTAACCGCCAGCTGCAACAGTGCCAAGGTCCCGGCCTCGTTCCGCCCGTGGCCGCCACCCTCGCCGCCGCGGCAAATGATGATGTCAATATCGGCGTCCTGAGCCCGCTGCAGGTCCTGCGCATTGCCGATCTGCATGGCGGTGAGCACCCCGGACTCGCGGGCCAGCGCGGCTGGGCGGCCCACCTCGCCGAAGCTGATGCACACCAGGGAAGGGCGCTCATTCAGGAAGGCCTGCAGCGGACCCATGTCCTGCTCCAGGGCCCAGCCCATGAATCCCGCTCCCCATGGTGTGGGCAGTTCCCGGACATGGGAGAGCTGTTCCTCGATCCACTGCGGGCTCGGTGCCGCCGGAACACCGATCATGCCCACACCTCCGGCCGTGGACACCGCTGCGGCCAACTGACCGCCGGCCGCTCCGGCCATTGAGGCATTGAAAATCGGGTAACGGTAGCCAAGACGTTTCTGCAGATCGCTCATGACTCCCACACTAGGGCAGAGCACCGGCCGGTCCGAAGAGTGGGGCAGGCAGATACGCCAACGAAGACGATGAAACAGCCCGGGCGATCATCATCCGGGTTTCCGCGCCCAGCCCGGACACCAGGCACCGTGAAACGCCCCCATGACGGCCCCGCGGGAGTATGACGCAGAACACCGCTTTTCGATTTGCGTGGGTGGTGGAACCTGCGTATAGTTTTTATCTGTTGCCAGCGGGAAACACACACCGGAAACGGGAAGTTTACCTGGCAGCGAGAATCCCTTCCTTTGCAGGTCACCGGATGTTCGGGTCGTTTTGACTCGGGTCGGGGATGTGGTAAGGTTGGAAAGTTGCTCCGGAGCGAAGCGGCCAGCCAGATGATGGTGGTTCGTGGTGTCGGAAGCGCTTGTTGTTTGAGAACTCAATAGTGTGCCAAGTTTGTTGATACCAAATTATTTTTGTTTGGTGAATACGAAACATTTATTTGCTTGATCGCCCGCACCCCCGTGTGTGGTGATTGAGTGTTTTTTATTCGCCGGGATTGCATCATTGGCTGCCGTGTGGTCGTTGGTGGTG
>NZ_VATX01000023.1:0-2044 GCF_005774635.1 Glutamicibacter sp. V16R2B1 | reverse complement strand
ACGGTAATCGATGACTGGGTAGCGAACATCCCCGGCGGACAAGTGGGGGTGGCTTTCCGCAAGAACGAGGATGGCACCGACGATGTCATCCTCAGCGGCCCAGCGGTCCTGGTCGGGCGCGGAGTATTGACCCGCGACTGATATGTTGCTGACTTTGTCAAGATAGGCAGAACAAGGCGACCCCGCATCCGAATGGGCGCGTGGTCGCCTTGCCGTTCCCCGGGAGCCCCGACCTTCAGGCCGGTTCATGACTCGTGCTGTTATTCAGCGACGACGTGGTCGAATCTGATATCCGCGGGTTGGTTACCGCATGACGACTTTTCGGCGGGAAGCCGAGCCGCTGGTCTAGGATCGAACGTCGCAAGTCACCGGTGCCTGGTGGTGGGCAAGGTGGTTGCGGTTCATAGGCGCATCGCGGGTTGCTTCCACGCTGTCATGACCTCTTCTCCGTCGGTTCAGGGCCCCATCGCGGGTTGCTTCCACGCTGTCATGACCTCTTCTCCGTCGGTTCAGGGCCCACGGGAGCTAGGGGGAGGGTCAGGATCCCATGATGGTGTCCTGCCCGTGGCGTTGTTGGGGTTCGGCCAACGCCCAGCACCAGCCGGCCAGTTCACGGGCGATCGCCACGTTGGCCACGCACCGGCGCTTCTTGCGTTCCTCGAAGGCTTGCCATCGCCGATGCAGGCGTTGGTTCGCCCGGTGCGCGTGCGCCCTGGTTTCCGGTGTGGCCGCGTCCCACCGCCGACGCAGGGTGGCACTGGACTCGTCATAGGGGCGGGCGTGGTGCCAGGCAGCCTCGACCAGTAATCGGCGCGCGTGTTTGTTCCCGGTCTTCGTCACCGGTCCTTGGGAGCGGGTCTGTCCCGAGGAATGTTCACTGGGTACCAGCCCCAGGTAAGCGCCGATGCTGTTTCCGGTGAAGCGTGTCCAGTCCCCAATCTCGACGGCCAGCCCGAACGCCGTCAGGGTGCCGACCCCGCGCAGGCATTCCAGCGCGGTGACCACCGGCGCATAACTGCTGGTCGTGGCCATCAGCTCGATCTGTGTATCGAGTCGGTCCCTGCGTTCGATGACGGTGTCGACCATCTCGATGGATTCGTACAGGGTCATCTGCAGGGCCGGGATCTCGAAGCTGATCGCTTCCAGCCAGGCCCGGTGGTCCGCGGTCCAGGCCTTGCCGCCGGTATAGAGCAAGTCGTGGCGCAGCAATAGTTTCGAAAGGCGGTGCCGGGAACGCATCAAATCCATCCGGGCGTCCTCGCGCAGCCGTACCAGGTCGCGGGCCGCTTCTTCTTCCGGGCCCGGGACCCGCACCTCGGTGACCTGCCCCAAGGAGAGCAGCCGGGCCAGGTGCTCGGCGTCCCGGGCATCGGTCTTCACCCTGTCCCCGGAAGGCCGGATCAACCGGGACGGGGCCGCGACGACGCACTGGATTCCGGCCGCAGTCAATGTGCGGGCCAGGCCATACCCTGTCGGGCCGGCCTCATAGACGGCCCGGAGGGTGGAAATCTCACCACCATGGGCCACGATCCAGTCCCGGACGCCGTGATGATCCATGGCCAGTGAAGCGCGTTGCACTTCTCCGGTCTCCGGGGTGATGGCACAGATTTTCACGCTGCGGGCATGCACGTCCATGCCGATGAAAGTACGCTGGTACATAGCTGGAACCTCCTCGTTCATCTGTCGGCACCAACACAACAGTGGCGCCACAGACCCGAGGAAATCCACGGGTTCGTGGTGATCATGTTGGTGATCCACGCTACGCCGTAGAGCGTTCAATCATTATGAAGCGGAGGTTCCAGCTCTGACCAGACCTACCAAGCCCTACACCTCATATCGTCTAGGAGAAGCCGGGAGTAACCGGGCGCACGGCTTCAAGGACCGAACCCTGCTCCCGCAAGGGCAGTCACCTCTTCCCCTTATCCTTGTTTCATGACCGTTACCTCTGCCCTGCTTTCCTTTGCCGTGGTGGCCGCGCTGATGACCCTGGTTCCCGGGGTGGACACCGCCTTGATCTTGCGCTCAGCGGTGGCCCGCAGCCGCG
>NZ_VATX01000022.1:0-132632 GCF_005774635.1 Glutamicibacter sp. V16R2B1 | reverse complement strand
CCCGGCACTACGGCTCAGAAGCCGAGCGCGCCGCCGCTTACCCGGCCTGGCTCCATGAGTACAATCATCACAGACCCCATACCGGCATCGGCGGCAAATCACCCATCGACCGCGTACACAACGTCCATGGGAAGAACAGCTAGCGAGCCGGTGTTCGAGCTGAATCCGCCAGATTTCCTCACGCTCGGCATAGGTAGGCAGGTCAACGAAGAAGATCTCGTCGAAGCGCCCCTTGCGCAGCAGCTCGGGTGGCAGGGCGTTGATCTTGTTGGCGGTGGCCACCACGAAGACCGGGGCCTGCTTTTCCTGCAGCCAGGTCAGGAATGTGCCGAAAACGCGTTGGCTGGTTCCGGAGTCTCCCCCGCTGTTGCTGCCAAAGCCTTTTTCAATCTCATCGATCCACAGGATCGATGGGGCAACCGCCTCGGCCAGCCTCAGGGTGTCACGCATGTTCTGCTCGCTGGAGCCAACGAGACCAGAGAAGACCTTGCCGATGTCCATGCGCAGCAGGGGCAGACCCCACAGTGAGGCCATGCATTTGGCCGTCAATGACTTGCCACAGCCAGGCACTCCGGTGATCAATACGCCCTTGGGGGCCGGAATGCCCCAGCCGGCGGCGCTGGGAAGCCAGGACCCGTTGCGCTTGCGCAACCAGGTTTTCAGGTTCTGAAGACCGCCGATGTCCTCGATGTCCTCGCTGACGGTCACGAATTCGAGCAGGCCGGACTTCCTGATGGTCTGGCGCTTTTCCTCCAGCACCAGTGCGATATCACCGGGTTCCAGCCGCGCATCATTGGCGATGGCTCGGGCAAAGGCGTTCTCCGCCTCGCCCAGCGTGAGCCCCTGCGCCGCCTGCAGCAACCGGTCACGGTCATCGGCGGTGAGTTCGACGCTGATCTGTGCGGAGTTGGCTTGAATTATGTCATCGAGGATAGCGGCGATTTCCTCACGGTTCGGCAGCGGCAATTCCAGGACCGTGACTTCCTTTTGCAGATCCACCGGCAGGGTCATGCCCGGGGACACGAGGATCATGGTGTGGGCCACGGCGCCACTGCGGAAGGACCGTGCCGCATCCAGCACCGCACGCACCACATTCGGATCGACCTGGGAACCGGCTCCGGAAGCCGAGATGAAGTGGTGCAGGTCGTAGAAGACGAAGATGGTGGGCTCTTGGTATTTCGCAGCCTCATTGATGGCCGCGACCGGGTCGGTGGGTTTGCCCTGCTCACCCAACCGGTGCAGCCCGGAGCTCAGTGTGTAGCTCACTACCTGGCGGTCGCGTTTAAGCTTCGGGTTGGTTGCGATGTTCTCCACCGCGCCGACAACCCGCGCCTCTTCGAAGGTCTCGACGTACAGCAACGGATTCCTGGCCCGGATTAGCTCGATCAGCGAGTTTTCGAATTCGGTAATTCCCACGTAACGTCTCCCGGCGATTTTCCTCGGATCCTTCTCAGCTCGGACTCCTCTAGGGCATCCAAACATACAGGAGACGATTCTATCCATTCTCCTGAGAATCTCCACGTCCCACTGGGTGTTGCATGATTCTTGGGGGTGGGGCACGTCACATGGCTGGCAGTCTCCCCACCTACGGAGAGGTTCTTGTTACTTCCACATCCTGTTATCGACGACAGTCTCCCTTAGGCGGTTTTCCAAGGGGTCAGTGAGAGTTTGGGCGAAAGTCTCGCTCAAGTGGGAATGGTCAAAGTACGCCATGACCCCTCCAATCACTGAATGGCAGGTGTCCTTGGAACAGAAGTAGTCATTCATGTTGACAACGGAAATCCGAGGATTCGCCAGTTGTTGCACGGCATCTGCCTGCGGGTCCATGGGAAGCCAGGTATCCGCCGGCGCGCTGCACTCTTGCACCGCGTCATCGTTGTTCGAGACGCAGTCCGGAACGTTGTCCAACGTCTCTCCCGGCCACGGGGTGTCACGCAGGACCACGACGCGGCTGCCGGACGACTCCCACTGTTGGAGGACCTGTCCATAGGCTTCTGTTGCCGGGTCTTCGCTCTCCTCTAAGGAGTGGCCCATGATGGGCGCGGACATCCGGTTGGAGGAAATGATCAAGTCATAGTCGCCGTTGGTGATTTCCTCGATTGCCCAGTCCCCGTATTCATCACAGCCAGCTGCCTGTTCCTTGGAATCAAACTCCTGCTCTTCACCCAACACCGCACACGCACTGGCCAAGTAGGTATCAATGGACCAATCATTGTGTTCGGCAATCGGGTCCAGCGCGGGTACCCAGTGGCCCGCATGAGAATTTCCGACGAGCGCAACCTTGATCTGCCCGTCCTCTTCCCCATAGTGGCACACCGTGCGATCCGAAAATATTGAACTACTGCTCGCAAAACAATCATCCTCGTATACTGGCGGCCGGTCTTCCTCTGCCACTAACGGGCTGGGGGCCAGAACCTCATAGCCTTCAGAGGGGTCTGCACAGTCGGGATCCTTCATGGCCGAAGCCCCGAAGCAGTCAATGCCGACCTCGGATTTTACCCGCTCAATTCCGGTGTCCACGTCCTTGGCGCCCTGCATCATTTGGTGGCTTGTGAGCTGGAAACCACCGACAATCAAGGCCAGCACGAGCGACCCGGTGACCAGGAATCGGGGTGCGGACAACTGCGGTACTCGTTCCATGAGCCGGCGGAATCTGGTCTCCACCAGTCTTTGTGTCAGCACGGCCAAGAGGACGGTGATCACCAGTGCCGTGATCTTTTCGGTTGCGAAGAAGTCATCCAGGACAAAGGGAGCCAAGATTAGGATTGGCCAATGCCACAGGTAGATGGCATACGAGTTATCCCCGGTGAAGCGCATGATGGGTAGACCGAGCAGCCGGTCCGGTGAGAAGCGGTGCTTTGAATGCGCGGCGATGACCAGCGCGGTACCGACCACGGGAATGGCAGCAGCCACTCCGGGGAACGGTGTTTTGCCCTCGAAGGTCAGAACGGCTCCGGCGACGGCAAGCAGCCCTACCCAGGCCATCACAGCAGAAAACCCGGTCCGGCTTTCGGCATAGAAGCGGGGGCCAAGTGCTGCCACCAGCGCTCCCACCGCAAACTCCCACATTCGAGTGAAGGTGGAGAAATAGGCGACATCGGCATTCTGCTCGGTCAGGTATACCGAGTAGCCCAGTGAACACACCAACAGGGTGCCGACACCGCCGAGAACTGCAGCGCGGGGTTTGATGCCTGCATGCAGCGCCCCGAACACCAGCAGACCAATCATGATCGGCCAGATGAAGTAGAACTGTTCCTCGACGGACAGGGACCAGAAATGCTGAAAGGGGCTCTCGGCCTCGCCTTCTGCCATGTAGTCCACGCTCGTTCCGGCGAGGTACCAGTTCTGGAAATAGAAGGTGGAGGCCAACCCCTGCAGGCCCCAGTCCCGCCAGACGGTGGCAGGTGCCACAGCCCAGACCGCGAGAATGCTTGAGAGGATCACCAAGAACGAGGCAGGCAGGAGCCGGCGAACCCGCCGCATCCAGAATTTGCCAACGTCTTTCGCCGTGCGGGGCGGCTTGCTGATCAAATGCGCGGTGATCAGAAAACCGGAGATCACAAAGAAGACGTCCACGCCCACGAAACCCCCGGTGAGCCGGTGCGGCCAAAAGTGGTAGAGCACCACGACGCCGACCGCCAGGGCACGCACCCCTTGAATGTCTCCCCGAAAACTGGACCGGGGTTTGATTGGCGGTGCAGGCAGACTAGTGCTCAGCTGCTGGCTCACAGACAGTGGTCCTTCGTGTTGGTGACACAGACGCGCATTGACCTGCAGAAAAGCCGGTCAATGCCTTTGGACAGCCGGAATTCCAGCGATCCTGCGCATAGTTTTTACCCGACTTCTCTGGGAAAAGGCTTGGGTAACTGTCACACGACGTCGCACGGGCAGCACTACTTCCCCGGATTCTCAGGGCTCCCTCCATGCATCCGGATGCGACACGCCGAAATAGCATTGAGCCGCTGGCGCCTCGCTTCTGTCCCGTTCCCGCCGAGTAGGAGTCCCTCTCAGCGGTTTCGTGTTGCTCAGGGTCATTTAAATGATTCAGCACCCCGGCTACTGCCGAGGTGCTGAAATTACGTGGCTACCCTTCGAGCAGAGCGTCCACGAACTCTTCAGGGTCAAACGGGGCAAGGTCATCCGGACCTTCGCCGAGCCCCACCAACTTGACCGGTACTCCCAACTGCCGCTGGATGGCCACGACGATGCCACCCTTGGCGGTACCGTCCAGCTTGGTCAACACGATGCCGGAGACATTCACTACCTCCGAGAACACCTTGGCCTGTGACAGTCCGTTCTGGCCGGTGGTTGCGTCCAGCACGAGCAGGACTTCATCAACGCTGGCCTTCTTTTCCACCACGCGTTTGATCTTGCCCAGTTCGTCCATCAGGCCGACCTTGTTCTGCAGTCGTCCTGCCGTGTCGATCATGACGATGTCCACCTGCTGGTCGATGCCCGCGGCAACGGCTTCGTACGCCACCGAGGCCGGGTCCGCGCCATCGATTTCGGAGCGGACGGTGGGAACGCCAACCCGGTCACCCCAGGTCGCCAGCTGCTCTGCCGCGGCGGCGCGGAAGGTATCTGCCGCTCCCAGCAGCACGTCCTTGTCCTCGGCGACCAGCACACGGGCCATCTTGCCGATGGTGGTCGTCTTGCCAACGCCGTTGACACCGACCACCATCAGGATGCTCGGGCGGTCCGGGTGCGGCTCCGGAAGGTAGTTGCGGTCCATGGCGGGATCCACCAACTTCAGCAGTTCCTCGCGCAACATTGCCTTGACGCGAGCCGGGTCCTTGCTGCCCTCGATCTTGACCCGCTCACGCAATGCGTCAACGAGTTCGAGGGTGGGTTCGGTTCCCAAGTCTGCCATGAGCAGATTTTCTTCGATCTCGTCCCAGACATCGTCATCGATGTTGTCCTGGCTGAGCAGGGCCAACAGACCCTTGGAGAAGACGTTGTTCGACTTTGTCAGTCGGGCACGCAGACGGGCCAGACGGCCCTGCACCGGGGCCGGAACCTCCAGCTGGAGCGCCGGCTCTTCTTCAACCGTCGGTGCCGTTGCCCCAGTAGCTGGAGCCTCGGGGGCCAGCGTGCCGGTGTCCGGACGTTCCTCGGTGAGGGTCCCGGTACCGGCCGGCGGATCATTAGCGTCGCGTTCGCTGGTGTAGGGGGTTTTGGGTTTGCGGCCCTTGGAAACCAACGCGATGGTTCCAATGCCGACGATCGCTATGACTGCGATCACGATGATTATGGTCAAAAGCTGATCTGTCACGTTTAGAATCATCTCACAGACTATGATGTTGGCTGGCAGTTCAATCCGTTAGCACTCCCCTGACAAGGAAGCTGGTTAGCCCGCGCTGCCCGGTACGGATTCAGCGGGCAAAGCACATATGCCCAAGATTGCTCCACGCACCGAACGCCTGCGGGTTCCCCGCGAGATCACCATTCTACTGATTGCCGCGTTCATCATTGCCCTCGGTTTCGGCTTGATTGCCCCCATCCTTCCGCAGTACGCGGTGAGCTTTGATGTGGGTGCAGCAGCCGCCAGCATCATTGTCAGCATCTTTGCGTTTGCGCGATTGATTTTCGCGCCCGTGGCCGGAGTACTGACCGCCAAGCTGGGCGAACCGAAAATCTATGTGACCGGAGTGTCGCTAGTTGCCGTGTCCACCTTGCTCTGTGCCGCGGTCCAGGACTACACACAGCTATTGGTTGCCCGTGGGCTTGGCGGTTTTGGTTCCACCATGTTCACGATCTCGGCCATGGCGCTCATCGCCCGTTTGGCGCCGGACGGATCACGAGGCCGGATTTCAGGGATGTACGCCGGCGCGTTCCTGCTGGGCAATGTCATGGGACCGGTCTTCGGCAGCCTGTTGGCCCCCTTTGGAATGCGCCTGCCCTTCCTCATCTATGGTGTGGCGCTGTTGATCGCCGCAGCCGTGGTGTACTTTGCCCTGGCACGCAAACCGGTGCAGGAAAAACTTGAAGACAACGAAGTGGCTGATCCGAGCGCGCCCGTACCGGTGCTGACCACCCGTGAAGCACTGCGCTCCCCCACTTTCCGCGCGGCGATGGCCTCCGGTTTCAGCTACGGTTGGCTGGCCTTCGGCATCCGTACCTCAATGATCCCCCTCTTTGCCCTGGCGGTCTTCGGCGAGGGAACCGGCCAACGCGTGGCAGGTATCTCCCTGGCCATTTACGCCGTGGGCAATGGCGTCGCCCTGACGTTCTCCGGAAAACTGACCGACGCGATTGGACGTAAGAAGCCGGTCCTTCTTGGCATGGCGATTCTGCTCTCCTCCATCGTGCTGATGGGTTACTTCACTTCCCTGCCGGCCTTCATCATCTTTTCCATCCTCGCCGGCTTCGGGGGCGGCATCCTGGGTCCAGCCCAGCAGGCAGCCGTAGCGGATGTCATTGGAGCTGGGCGTAACGGTGGCAAGGCGTTGGCAGGATTCCAAATGGCCACCGACTTGGGTGCGATCATCGGACCGCTTATCGCCGGGCTTATGGCAGATCACATTAACTACCAAGTGGCGCTGAGCGCTTCAGGCGCCGTATGCCTAGTGGGTGTCGTGGCGTGGTTGTTCACCCCTACAACCGTGACCGCTGTTGAAGCCCGACCATCTCAATCCTGAAACCATTAGCCTCGCGCTGTTGGTCAAGCAACGGGTCCGGCCCTAAGGCGATTCAGCGTTTGCCCATGTGGACTCACTAACGTCAGGAGTGTTGAGTTTTGACACGCAGGAGATTGCTAGTGAACAAAGAGCCGTCAGATACTTCGCGAAGAGTATCACGCCGAACCATCATCACAATTTCGACGGTAGCTGCGGGTACAGTTGCTGCTGGAGCGGTTCTCGGCCAGAACAGCGATAGTTCAGACACTACGACAAGCACGCCGAGCCCCGAACCCTCGACGAAAGCAAAACTCACCGATCGCGACGGTCGTGTCATCAGCCGACTCGAAAAGACCCAACCGACCAACGGGATTCGGCGCGAGTATCGCGGCGCATTTCCAGCGCTCAAAATCAAAAGTGTGGAACCACTTCCAGGGCTGGGCTCCGGCCCTTGGCCATGGCTAGCAGTCAGCATTGCCGGAACAGCCCGACAACTGCAAATCGTCGATACTTCCGCCCGAGAAGTGATCCATACTCTTGATTTTCCTGAAAGTCATACCGGCGGCCTCGAAACGATGAAGTGGGACGCGCGTAACAAGAAGCTGTATATTGGCACGGCGAATACGCTTCACGTCTGGATCCCAAGCAAACCGAAAATAGCTACATTCGTAGGCAAGGTTGATGCAGCCACCACTATTTATGATCTGCAACTCGACTCTCGTGGAGTTGTTTGGGGTGGTTCGTACCCGGCAGGTTCAGTCTTTAATTTTGATCCTCAAAACCACAAGATCAAGGATTTTTCGCGATTCGCAGAGGATACGGACTACGTTCGGCGCCTGGCCATAGACTCCACTGACCGTCTGTGGGTCGGCACCGGTTCAGTGTGTCCAAGAATTTTTACTTTCACGGCATCGGATCCAGAAGCACGAACCGAAGTCCGACTTCCAGAAGATGTGCCAGAAGGGTTTATTTCCCGCATTGAAGTCCGGAACGAAAAAGTCGTAGTCTCTGCTAGCAGCATCAGTGGACAGCTTGTCTTGAATCCAATGACTAAACAGTGGGAGGACAAGATTGAGCGAGTCTGGGCGGCCCGCCTGAGCTCTGATACCACCGACACCGCTAAAGGGTTCTACACGATTACGGACAATACGCTGTACTTTACTAGGACAGCCACTCTTCAAGATACTGAACTTGCCGACGTAAAAACTTCCAAACCCTTATCAATATTGCAACAGCAGAATCAAGTTGCAATTGTCGGTCAAAGTGCCGCCGGACTCACTATTGAACACTTCGATTCTCACCCGGGGACAAAGCCCAAAGAACACGTAGTGGAACTCAATGCAGGCCAGTTCGCTATTCAGTCACTAATGGGACATTCCGACGGTAATATCTACATGGGCGGATACATGGGAAGCGGGTTGGCTTCGATCAATATCGAATCGGGGCAAACATGGTCCTCACCACCCGACGAGAATCTGATTAATCAGGCTGAGGCCATGATCCAATTTAACGATCGCCGGAGCTATGTGGGATCTTACGGATCAGCCGACCTCATCAGCTTTAACACGCTGGATAAGAATAGCGCGGACGAATACCATCTGCTTGCGAGACTAGCGACTGACTTTCACCAATCACGGCCTTTCGGATGGGCCAAGAACTCCAATAGAGTGTTCTTCGGAACAGTGCCAGACTATGGGCGTTCCGGTGGAGTTCTTGGCGAAATCGACCCCGAAAAAAACAAAGTCACCTGGGTCTTGGACGGCGGGGGAAAAGGATTCATCGCCGGCCACTCAATCATCGGGCTAGTTGCCGACGAAGATCATGTCTACGGGACGACCTCTGTACGGAACGGTTACGGACTTCCAGATACAGAAGGTTCCGCATATGTCTTCAAGTTCGATATCGGCACACGGGAAATCATCTGGACGAGCAAGCCGCTCGCAAGCGCGGGTGCGCTTTACGCCCCCGTACTCGTGGCCAATTGGCTTGTCGTCGCGGACGTTGAAGGACTTGGAGTCATTGATCCTCGTTCTGGGAAACTCGTCAAGCATCACTTACTGTCCGGAACCAAGAACCAGGAAGTTCGCCCCGGTTGGGCTAACGCAGACATTGCCAAGATCGGAGAGGGGGTGCGCTTGGTGCACACGGCGGCTGGCACAGCCACCGCGGTCGACTTCGAGAACGGGACGCGCGCCCGCGTCGGTCAATCCACAAAGTTGCGTTTGGGCAGTCGACTTACGACTACACCGGATGGTCGAGTGTTTGGAACCATAGATAAGACCACACTTGTTGAACTGGAGCTAGGAACGCCAAGTTCCAAACCCCAGATGTAGAGCCTCCCATTCAAGATAACCCAATAACAAGACACACCAACTACGTCCGTATTGTTCCCAAATAAAGACATGCGAACAGCCATGTCCCCCAGCACAGGGACAGGCAACATCTTACCAAAACTGGTGCACAGTAAAACGCTTGTCGAAATGACGGTGCGCCTTCTGGAGTCACCAATTATGTAGTTGGGTGCGCCATCTTTTGGCTAATCACCGTGGTGACTCCATCTCCACGCATGGTCACGCCATAAAGCGCGTCAGCCACTTCCATGGTCTTCTTCTGGTGGGTGATCACGATTAGCTGGGAAGATTCGCGCAACTCTTCGAAGATGGTGATCAATCGTCCTAAGTTCACGTCATCCAGTGCTGCTTCAACTTCGTCCATTACATAGAACGGGGACGGCCGGGCCTTGAAGATGGCGACAAGCAACGCCACTGCGGTGAGGGAGCGTTCTCCACCAGAGAGGAGGGAGAGCCGCTTGATCTTCTTGCCGGCAGGGCGGGCTTCGACTTCAATACCAGTAGTTAGCATATTGTCGGGGTCGGTCAGCACAAGCTGTCCCTCGCCGCCGGGGAACAGGCGGTCAAAAATTCTCTTGAATTGGGTTGCAGTGTCGTTATAGGCCTCGGTGAACACCCGTTCAACATGATCGTCAACGTCTTGAATGATTTGTTCTAGGTCTGCTCGGGATTTCTTCAAGTCCTCAAGTTGCCCGGAGAGGAACTTGTGTCGTTCCTCCAAGGCAGCGAACTCCTCCAGGGCCAGGGGGTTGACCTTGCCCAGTGCGCCCAGATCGCGTTCGGCCTTCTTCAGCCGCTTTTCCTGCTCCACGCGGTCAAAGGGTTTGGTTCCCACAGGATTGCCGTCCTCGTCAACACTCTGACGCAGTTCGGCCCATTTATCCTCCGGATCAAACGCTTCGGGAATCAGCTGATCAGGACCGTAGTTCTCGATCAAGTATTCCGGGGTATACCCCAGTTCCTCTAGCGCGCGGTTTTCAACGTTCTCAATGCGCATCCGCAGTTCGGCGCGCGCCATTTCATCACGATGCGCGACATCCGATAGACGCGATAATTCCGCTGAAAGTTTCTCAACCTCGGCACGCTGGCTGGTGAGCAGCTCCTCGATCTCGTTCTTGTGTTCCTGCAGCTCACTGCGCTCACTGTCGGCCATCTGGACAGAGACATCAATGAACTGCAGGATCCGAGTCGCTGCGGTTTCCACCTGGGCGGCGTTCGTTGCCTGGGCACGGCGCTCTTCGGCCCTCCGTGCAGCTACTTCGCGATGGATCCGTTCGGCTGCTGCCGTGCGTTTGAGTCCTTCGATACGGGAGCGCAGGGCCGTAACGCGCTCTTCACTGCTGCGCAGTGCCAGGCGCGCTTCCAGTTCCTGTTGACGTGCGGCAGCGGCCGCATCCGCCAAGGCAGCCCGCGACGCATCATCAACGGATTCGTCTTCGTGATCTTCGGACGCCATCTCCATGCGTTCGGTGATCTCTTCGAGCGATTCCCGCTCGATGCTCAGCTTTTCCTCCGCCGCAACAATTCTTGCGCGTAGGGTCTGACGCTGTGCCTCGGCATTGCGCAGCTTCTCCCCCAACTCGGCCAGATAACTGGTGAGCTCGGTAATGCCCGCGTCGGAATCCCGCAGGGCAGCGAGCGCTTCATCGTGAGCGCATTCAGAGGCGTGAAGGGCCGGTTCCCGCTCGGCGAGTTCACGTTCCAGACGCTGCAGTTCTGAACTTGTTTGGCTCAGTTCCGTTTGGGTGGATTCGATCAGTGCCTGCTGGGCAATTAGGGAAGCACCTGCGCTGTTGCCCACGGAGCTACGTGCCGCGGATACGTTGATTCCGTCAAAAGTGGTGAAGCAAGCATCCGCATGTTGGAGTGCCATTTCGCGGGCGGTGTTCAAGTCCTCGACAACGTAGTGGTCGGCGAGCAGCCGGTCCAGTAGCGAGGCGATTTCTGGGCGGCTGGTCACGACCTCGCGCGCAGTGATGAGACCGTCGATGCGGGGCACTACTAACCCACCGTTGGCCGATACATGGATCAACGAGACGTTCGCTTCTTGTTGATCGGAGAGTTCTTCGATCAAGTCCAAGGCACCGGTAAAGTCAGAGGCGACGAGTGCCTCGGAGCTATCCCGAAGGATGGTTGAGATGGCCTTTTCATAGCCGTCGGCCGTGGAGATCAGTTCTCCTAGCCGTCCCAGCAAGAGCTCGCCGTGTGCTGCGAGGAGTTCTGTTGATGAATCGTCCTGGGCGTTCAACTTCAGCGCTTCGAGGCGCGAGGTGAGCCCGGAAACCCGAACGGATAGTTCACGCTCCCGCTCCGAGGCCACGCGTTGCGCATGCTGTAGGGCATGGAGCTGCCCCGCGGCGTCCTCATACGCATTGTTCAGGTCCTCTTCGGCCTCCTGCCGTTCCGCGAGTTCCTGGGACAAGGATTCAAAGGATTGGCGGTCGGCGGCAAGGTTTGCGTCAAACGACTGGTCACTGTCCTTGAGCCGGACGATTACTGCGCTGGTGACATCCACTCGGCTTCGTGCGGAGGCGACCTGGGAAGCTAAACGTGCCATGCCTTCGCGGCGGTCGGCTGCCGCGCGCAGCAGGGAGGCCATTCGCTGTTGTTCAGCGCGTGCGGCTTCTTCGGCGGTTTCCTTTGCCTCGACGGCTTCAGCGAGGATCTCATGACGGTCCTCAACGGCTTCTTCTAGTTCGGCGAGTTCGTCACCCAGCCGCTCGGCTTGGGCGTCCAAACGGTCGGGGTCCCGGTTGCTGTCGAAGTGCGTTGGGTTTGATGCCAGCAGTGAGGAGCGTTCTCGCGCCAACGCGGCCATGGACCGGTAGCGCTCCTGCAGGGTTGTGAGGCTAACCCAGGTTTCCTGGATTCTGGCAAGACGCGAGGTGGCCTGCGATAGCTTCGCTTCGAGGTTCCCCACATACTGGCGTGCGTGCTCCAGCTGGGAACTGGTCTCCCGCTGCGCAGCCTGGATTTTAGCTTCGTCGTTGATGTCTTGGGCCAACTTGTTGTTTAGCGTCACCAGGTCATCAGCAAGCAGGCGTGCCTTGGCATCGCGCACCTCCAGTTGAACGCTTTGGGCACGACGGGCGATTTTGGCCTGGCGTCCCAACGGCGCCAATTGTCGGCGTACTTCCGCACTCAGGTCTTCCAGGCGGTCCAGGTTTCCCTGCATGGCCTGGAGCTTGCGCAAGGTCTTTTCCTTACGCCGGTGGTGCTTGAGCACTCCCGCGGCTTCTTCAATGAAACCGCGCCGGTCTTCGGCAGTGGCATGCAGGATTCTGTCGAGCTGCCCCTGGCCTACAATGACGTGCATTTCGCGACCGAGCCCGGAATCGGACAAGAGTTCCTGAATATCCAATAGGCGGCAGGAGTTTCCATTGATCGCGTATTCTGAACCCCCGGACCGGAACAACGTGCGTGAGATCGTGACTTCGGCATAGTCGATGGGCAACTGGCCATCGGTGTTGTCTATGGTCAGGGAAACGTGGGCACGACCCAACGGTGGACGTCCGGTGGTGCCGGCAAAAATGACATCCTCCATCTTGCCACCACGCAGCGTTTTGGCTCCCTGTTCCCCCATCACCCACGCTAGCGCGTCCACCACGTTGGACTTCCCGGACCCATTGGGGCCAACCACCGCAGTGACACCCGGTTCAAACTCAAAGGTCGTCGCCGAGGCAAAAGACTTGAACCCGCGTACGGTAAGTGTCTTTAGATGCACGGTGAAGGATTCCTGAGTTCTGTGTTGGGGTTATAGGCTGGTGCTGGCTCGTCAAGAACCACGAGAGGCTTGGTGAGACAATTCTATCGAAGCCCACCCCGCAACCAGGGGAAGCGGCGCGTAGGACTGCATGAAAGTAAGCGAAGAGATTGGAATCCAAGTGAGCGTTCTTTCGCAGATTGAGCAATGGCCGGCCGACAATGCGGTCAGCACCGTGATCGATGGTTCCGGGCAGGTGCTTGATTCTGTCGGTGACCTAAACCGTAAGTACCCTCTGGCCTCGGTGACCAAGTTGCTGAGCGCCTATGCCTTCCTGCTTGCCCTGGAAGAAGAAGCCATCAGACTGGACGACCCTGCGGGCCCCGAAGGCTCCACGGTGCATCACCTGCTGGCCCACACCTCCGGCTATGACTTCGACAGTGAAACCATCCGCTTCAAGCCAGGCAGCCGCCGTGGCTACTCCAATACCGGGTTCGAGGTGCTGGCTGAGCACCTGCAGCGTTCCAGCGGCATTGCCTTTACGGAATACATTTCAGAAGCGCTGTTCCTCCCATTGGGAATGAACGACACTACGTTGGATGGCAGCAGCGCCAAGGATGGGATCTCGACAGCCGCAGATCTGTCCCGATTTGCGGCGGAATTGCTCACCCCCACCCTGTTGGCGTCAGAAACGTTGGAGAACGCCACCTCAGTTCATTTCCTGGACAGGATCGGCATCTTGCCCGGCTATGGACGCCAAGAACCCAATGATTGGGGACTTGGCTTTGAGATCCGCGGAACCAAGAATCCGCATTGGACCGGCAAGGATCATCCGGCGACGACCTTCGGCCACTTCGGCCAATCCGGAACTTTTCTCTGGGTTGACCCTGAGCACCGGCTGGCCTGTGTCACACTGACTGATAAGGCTTTCGGCCCCTGGGCTGCCGAGAGGTGGAGCGATTACAACAACGGAGTATTGCAGGAGTTCTCGCGCTGAATCGGCAGGATGTCTAACGACGGCGGGGGCGAGGCTGGCAGACAGGGCAGGTGAATGAGGAACGCCCCATAAAGGCGTCGCGACGAATCAATGAAGTTCGGTCATTGTTGGCACAGCGAGCACATTCTCTGCCCTCCCGGCCGTAGGCGTTGAGCGAGCGGTCAAAATATCCGCTGGCTCCATTCACATTGACGTACAGCGAATCGAAGCTTGTGCCCCCGGCGTCCAGTGCGCGAAGCATTACGTCCCGCAGAGCGGCATCCAGCCGCTCAACTTCTGCCCGTCGAATCGTCGCGGTATTCCGGAGTCCTGAGAAACCAGCTTGCCACAGTGCCTCATCCGCATAGATGTTCCCCACACCCGCGATCACTGTTTGGTCGAGAATGGCTCTCTTGACTTGAGTAGTCCGTCTGCGCAGGGCAGCGTAAAGGGACTCGGTGGTCCGGAACGGATCCAATACATCTCGGGCAATATGGGAGGCCGCTGCTGGGATGAGGTCAAGGTCGCTCCCCTGGCCGCCAACTCCCCCATCGGAAGTGCTGACAAGAGGCGAGAGGAACATACCGCCAAAGATCCGCTGGTCGATGAAGCGCAGCTCCCCTGGTTCTTCGCCGCGGGTGCTTAGCGATAGACGCACCTTCAAATGCTTTTCATCCGGTGCTTCAGGTTCCTCCATCAGCAGCTGTCCGCTCATTCCCAGATGCGCCACGAGCGCAGCGGGTGCTGGCAGCCCAGTCAGGTTCATCCAGAGGAACTTGCCCCGGCGAACCACTGCATCAACGCGACATCCCTGAAGACTTGCTACGAAGTCTTCGGCACCGTCCAGGTGCCGTCGCACGGAGCGTGGATCTAGGACTTCGACCGTCTCGAAATTGCGACCGCGGACCCAGGTTTCAAGTCCGCGTCGAACTACTTCGACTTCCGGCTGTTCAGGCATAGCGAATTGGCGATCCTTAGAGCTGTGGCAAGGCCTGATTCGGATGCATTAGCTTCCAACTAGCCCTGGCGGCTTCCTGTTCCGCTTCCTTTTTGGAAGGCCCCTGCCCCTGGCCCAGCTCGCGCTCTCCAATCCACAAAGTGGCCGTGTAGCTGCGGGCGTGGTCCGGACCGGTTCCCGTGACTTCATAGAGCACGTCCCCGAGTTTGCCGCCAGCTGCTTCTTCCTGGATGACCGTCTTCCAGTCAGTGGCGGCTCCGAGCAGTTCACCATCCTCAAGCATCGGCGTCACCAAACGCAGGATGAGCTCCTTGGCAATATCCATCCCATGATTGAGGTACACGGCGCCAAAAATGGCTTCCATGGTATCGGCCAAAATCGAGGACTTGTTTGCCCCGTTAGACTGCTTCTCACCACGACCCAGGTAAATGTGCTGGCCCAGCGCGAGTTGCCGGCCAACCGTAGCCAACGCGCGAGTGCTGACGACAGCCGCGCGGCGCTTCGCAAGATCCCCTTCCGGCAGATGAGGCAGCTCATCGTAGAGATACTCGGCGATGCTGAAGCCCAGGATGGAGTCGCCCAAGAACTCTAGACGCTCATTGGTGGGAATCCCGCCGTTTTCATAGGCGTAGGAACGATGGGTTAAAGCAAGACGAAGCGTCTCGGGGTCAATAGTGACCCCGAGACGCTTCAGAAGTTCTTCTTCAGAAGACATATTTAGACGTCTGCGACCTTGCGACCCTTGTACTCAAGGAACAGCTCGGTACCGGCCGAGTCGGTAACGACCTTGGCCTGGTGCGGCAGGCTGTAGGTGACTCGACCGTTTTCAACGGTCTTCACCAGGTTCGGTGCGGTAGCCTTCCACTGAGAACGGCGGGCACGAGTATTCGCACGGGACATCTTCCGCTTTGGAACAGCCACGACTACTTCTCTTCTCTCTCGTCTGACGTTTTACTTTGTGTCGCATCTTCTGCGACTATGTCGGCCAGCTGCGCAAGCGCTGCCCAACGAGGATCAAGGACCTCATGGTGATGCCCAGGATCCTCGTTAAGGTTCTTGCCACATTCGCTGCAAAGCCCTAAACAATCTTCCCGGCATACCGGCTGGAACGGCAGGGCGGTCACCACTGCGTTCCGCAGTACCGGGTCAAGGTCGATGAGATCATCGACAACCCAGTACTGGTCTACTTCATCGTCTTGCTCGATCTCGGCATTCTCTTCATAGTAGAAGAGCTCCTGGATATCAGCATCATAATCATACTCGATGGGCGTCAGGCACCGGCCGCATTCACCGGCGATTTCCACGGTGGCTACACCAGAAACCAGAACACCCTCATGTACGGATTCGAGCCGCAGGTCCAAGGAAACCTCGGATCCTTCACGAACACCAATGAGTGCGACGCCCACTTCAGCGGGCGCGGGTACATGCTCAACGATCGTTGTCATTGCTCCGGGCGCCCGTCCAAGCTCCTTGGTTGAAATAACCAGAGGCGAGCTGCGATCGGGCTCACCGTGCGGCGACCGATCAGAACGCTTTTCGCTGATGATAACTCCTATTGAACATAGACCGACATTTAACCCTAGCGCGATCTTTAGCGCTAGACAAGTTCAGTGATGCACGTCAACTTCGACTACTAGGCGTTAAAGCTCAAATGAAGATTTCACGGGAAGAAGCTGACTCAAGCGAGCAGGGATGACCTTCTTTATAATCTCGCGCTCTTCGGGGGAAACGGCCTGCGAACCATCATTTACGACGATGCACTGCGTGTGTCTTTTTCTGATGATCCGGTCCAGTCGATCCAATGCCCCCGAATCAGCGGGATCAATGTAATCATAACGAATCTTTCCGGGCACGGCGGCACCGACCGCCAATGCGTAATTAAAATAGAACGAACCGGCAAACGCTACATCGTCTAGAGACCGAAACTTTGTTGCGCTAACGCGTTCAGAAATGTCGGCAAATTCCTGCTCAATCTTCTCCAAAATACTTCGATTAAACGCATACGGCGTATGAAAGAACTTTCGATTCATCATAGGAAACCCCCTAGAATGCAAAATTGTTCGCGCATTCTTGGCTGCCACCGTCGACACATTGTCTTGATCCGATAAATCCTTGAAATCTACCAAAGCTTTCGAATAAAACACCTTAGTCACCCCGCTCGGATGAAAAAAGGTATCCGGAGAGACGGGTGCCGTCAGGATCATGTCATCATTCAGATACAAGAAGTGTTCAGCGAGGCCATCTATACGGTGTAAGTTTGCTTCAATCGCATGGGAATTGAATACCGGAAGATCTGCCGGATCCTTCCAAATTGCCGAATGATCAATAACTTTGAGCCTGTTGTTTTCCTTGACTTGTAGCCACTCTGGCGTCTGACGGTCCGTGACAAGAAAAATCTTACGAATCCAGGGTGCATACTGTTCGATTGCCCTTAAGCAATATTTCAACTCATCGAGTGGCTCAAATCTAGACGCATCCGTCGCGTCCTGGACCAACCGCTCCGTCTCAAGGCCAAGAGCAGCATTTTTCCGCTTCAACCAATTCTTGTCGTTACCATCTACCCAAGTGATTACTGCGTCAACTGGGCAGGAAAAATGATGACCGGAGGCTCCATTCGCTCGAGCCAGGGCATCCAAGAACTCGTTATGACTTGCTTTTGGGTTAGGAAGTTCTACGCATTTCGGGTTCCATATCTCACTCGTGATTCCACCGTTCGCATCGCTGACCCGCCAACGTACTACATCGACACCTTGCGCCGCCCCAGCGAAGAAGAATGATTCTACTGAAGGAGCAACATACTGAAATAGTCGAACACCGTTTATCTTACTGGTATCAGAACCCATGGCATGCAATAATTCGGTGGAACTTGACGTTTTGCCATTATCATTGAGTATCTGATAATACCAGTGCTTGAAATCGACAGCGTTCACTATATTACGAATAAATCGATCGAAATCATCGGTCATTATATTCAACTGCATGGAGCCCGAAGGATCAACATTCAACACCCAATAGTCGATAGCACACGATTTCAGTGCCATCTCTAGCTGTTCGAAGTTACTTTTAGATACATCAGGAAGCGACAAGGAAGAAGCGGTTAGTCCTAATCGGAAGCCCTCAGGGAGCTTAAGAAGGGTAGAATGTTCACGAAAATCACTTGAGACAGCTCGCGTAAATAGCGTCTTAACTGAAGCAAGACCAGGAGCGAGTCGCGCGCCGATTTTACTACTGGCCGATGTCAACACACGCTTTGCACTTCTTTGCACCGATTGAAAATTTCGCATTTTTCTCACTCCGTCGAATCCGACGATTCTTTTACAGTCAATGAAGTCGACCCAATCTCATCTTGGACCGGATATGGGAAACGACTACGGAAGAACTGATCCATCATCCCGTCAATTTGCTCCCCTGTATAGACAGGGTTTTCACCCTCGCCAAACGTAACAACATCAAACCGTTCACTTTGTTGCAACATGGACAGCTTAGCTTGAATCCCTTCATCTGCCATCGAGCAGAACGCATAACGTATGCTCCCAGGTATGTATTCATTTACGAAATATCCATAATGCTGAGCAAACGAGGACAGCAAGGATATATCGGTAGGACTGCGGAATCTAGAGGCTCTGACCGTTTTGAAAACCTCAGGATATTGAGACTCTATCTCTGACAGCACCGATCTCCGGTGGGGATATGGCGTGTGTAGCATGCCACGAGTAATTACTTTGCCGAAGTCCCTAAATAGGATTTTTCTATTATTGCGCGCCGCCCACATGTGAGGTTCATTCTCAGCACTATTCGTATCAATTTTTACCGAGGACATGAAAAATTTGGCCGCACCGTTGCCGTGGAAATAGGTACGCGGATCTTGCATGCGCATAAGGAGGGTATCGTCGTTGAAATATAAGAAGTGCTCCGCCAATCCTGGCACCCGGTGCAAGCAAGCTTCTATGGCATGCGAGTTAAAGACAGGTAGGACCGACTTGTCAGGAAAAATGTCGCTGTGTGTAATAACTTGTATGTCGGATTCTTCCGATAGCCATGTCGGATATTGGTCTGCAGTAACTACGTATATATTACGTATCCAGGGCATAAATGTACGTACGCTCCGTATTGAATAACGTAACTCATCACGGTTCTTGAATCGCATAGACCCAGTTGCTAAAGGGTGTGAACCGTTTTCGAGAGCGTCGTAATGGTCCTTAGTCCGACGCCAGTTCTGATCACTATCATCAACCCACGTATACACTGCATCAATCGGGAAGTTAATTTCGTCCCAAAGCGGCGCTTCCGGCAGGACACTGCCCCGAAGGAAGTCATCGTTCAACAACCGATCGACACCTGGATTGGACCTGGGTGCCACGTACGCATCTTGGTCAATAGACCATACTTCTATGTCTACAGCGAAAACTGAACCGAAGGTAAAGCGACGAAGTTCGTCCGAAATCGGAATGAATACCCGGAAAACATTTGCCAAATCACGGTCGTACTCGGAAAGTTCATCGACACCAGGGTGCCAGTCTTTCGTAGACAATCTGGAATTTCCCTTCATGGCCCTCACACATACACCCTCCTGGGGTGACCGTGACAATGCCTGAAGAAGTCGCAGACTGTCCTCTTCCCGAATCGCTAAAGTCTGCCTGTAGTAGCTGTAGGACGGGATTTCAACAGCACAGATTTCAGCCCGCATTAGCAAACCTTTAACGAATTTCTGGTTCACGTCCTGAGCGAGTTGAGCGGATAAGCTACGCGGCTCCACGATACGGACGTTGAAACCCTTTTTTGCATTTTCAGTTCCGTTAAAATCGAGATCATCAGGGAGCGTAACTGTTTCATTTTCACGCGATCCTCGTAAAATCTTAAGGTTAGCTTCAACGCGAGGTTCACTCGGTGTCCTTCGCTGGGCCAATTCTGAGTACAGCTTTTCCCATTCATCAAGAATACTCTTAGGGCTGTACTTCTTCGCCGTCTGAATTGCGGCAGACGACATTTTCGCACGACGTTCTGTATCGTCTGCAATCGAAGCCAGTGTCTGGGCGAAAGCTTCGGTGTCATTGAGTGGTACGAGCAAACCGTCTATACCATGAGTAAGAATGTTCCTCGGCCCAATCGGACAATCGTAAGCAACGGTAGGAACACCTGCTGCAGACGCTTCGAGAATTACCAACGGTTGGCCTTCGCTTCTGGACGTCATGGCGTGAATTCCCGCTTCGGCCCACTCAGCGGTTAAATCGGTTACACCAGTGATGATCTCGACGGAATCGTGGAGATTCAGTTTCCCAATTAACTCTCTGAGTTTCGTCTCACCCGGTCCCTCACCGAATAGGCGCAGAGTCCAGTCTGGATGTCCCGCCTTAAATAGAGAAAAGGCCTCAAGTAGCTGATCAAACTGTTTGCCAGGCGCGAAACGTCCAGCAGCCATTACAATCGTCGAGTTACTTGCTGCTCGCGGGCGTAGAACATCAGGAATAGAGTTCGGAATGACAGCGCTGACGAACCCGTACTCTGGGAAACGGTCCCGGATCCATTCTGCATTTTCGTTGTTGAGCGAGATTATCGCGTCTACGTCGTGAACGACGTTTGCAAGAGGCGTAATGCCGACACCTCGTCTCATGCTTGCTCGATGCTCTTCGGCAACCAACATCGTCCCTTCTGGGAGGAAATATGATGCAAGCATTGCTAACGCTGGCGTGGTAGTAACGACTGCATCCTCGCGGAGGCCGCCAATTTTCTTTCGACAAACAATGTCGGTTAATTTACTGTACTGGTTGTCCCAAGCATGCGATATTAGGGTTGAAGGTGCCTTGCTTAAGCGTTCTGCTTGTTCATCCGACAACATGCCCGTCAGATCTTTACCTTCAGAATCCAACCAATATGTAACCTTGATGTCATCCGGCATAATTCTGCTGAGGCGCCCGTTAGTCCGGTAAATACTGTAAATCGATATTTCGTAACCGCGATCACGCAAACCTACTGCTTGCGACTGGATCGCATGTTCCGTTCCCGCGCTCGTGTCGCCTGTGGTTAGTATGAATGCGATCTTCATGCTGCTTTGAGCCCTTTCTTCACAATTTTCAAGGCCAAGTGGCCGTCTTTTGTCCAGTAGACCTTGGCCCTTGCGCTCGCGCCTTCGTCTCCCATCCAGTACCAGGGATATTGCATAAGTCTCCTCGGCTCTTCCGAAGCGCTTCCCCAGTACTGGAGCCTACGACCGCTGTTGGAACCGAGTCTGCAATCCCATAGCGTTTCGCCATCGGGTAGACACAAAAGCGTTTCGGAAAACTCACTAACCGAAAAAACACTTGCTCCGTTCTGCAAAAGGCTTCCACGCACCGTATCTTTTGAACCGCGACGCGTAAAGAGCAGTTGCTGTCCCAAATTTTCCTCGTCTAATATCTCTATCGAATCACTTCGCGTTATTACAGATATCTTCTTCGGTAGGCGTTTTATTTCCCTTTGGAGCGTCATCGCATACGCAGGTGAACGGAGTATATATCGGGAGATAAAACCCGAAAATTTGCCCTTTTTGTTAGCGAGTCCTATAGGTAGCCCCACACGATATAATTTGCCACTACTGTCCAGAGCTTCGATCCTGTAGTTAGCACCAGTAGGAACATGCACCTCACAATGGAGGCTGCCACCTACGGATCCACAGATCTTAACGGAGGGCGCCATCAATTTTTTATCTTGACTAACAAGTTTGACGGACTGTATCTTGTCCGAACTAGAATCAGGACGCCCTGCGAGCAGAAAACTGAGTTTTCCGGCCGAAGACCATGCATAGTCTGTGACCTGCAATGAGCTGGCTATTGTGTGTTGGCTTCCCAACTTCTTTCGCGGCCTCCTAGGTACGCATTCACGACCACTGTCGTAGTCGTGCGGACTGTTACCCAATTTTAGTACCACTTGCATCCGTATCTGAAACGGAGCCGGTTCGAGTGAATTACTAGAGAGTTCGAGCCGGTCACTCGTTCTTAGAAGGACTTCGCGCCATGACCAGCAAAGTCGCGTCTTGATACAACCTCTGCCGTGCAACACAGGGGGTCTGGTGCAGGAGTAGGTGACATCGAACATAGCTAGCCGAGGAGGCTGGCATGAAAGGATGCCACTATGCCCAAGCCCTTCCGCAAGGAGTTCGGCAATGAGGTCGTGCGCGTCGGGATGAACCGCGAGGCCGGCGTCTCGATTGCGCAAGTCGCGAAAGACTTTGGCGTCCATGTCGGACCCTCGGCAAATGGCTGTAAGAGGCCCGCATCGAGTCTGGCGAGCAGTCTGGCCAGACGAAGTCAGAGTCCGCGGAACTGCGCGAGCTGCGCAAACCCAACCGGCTCCTCGAGCAAGAGGTAGAAGTCCTGCGCCGCGCGAGGGCGTATCTGTCACAGGCTCATCTGCGGGGAACATGATGTACCCGCTCGTGACCGAGCTCGCCGAAGACGCAATCCCCGTCGCGGTGTCGTGCCGGGTACTCAAGCTCGCCCGCCAGCCGTATTACCGCTGGAAGAAGAATCCCATCATGCGGCGCGAACTCGACGAGGCGTACCGGGCAAACGTGTTGTTCGACGCGCATCGCGAGGACCCCGAGTTCGGGTACCGGCTCCTGGCTGAGGAGGCCCGCGTTGAGTATAGCGAAGTAATGTCAGACCGAACCGCATGGCGGACTGCCTCGTCGAATGACTGGTGGAGCGTGTTCGGGAAGAAGCGCGGCAAGAACGGCACGATGCCCGGATCCGCCGTTCACGACGACCACTGCGTCGTTATCGACGAGGACGGTCGTGAACGCCATCAGTTCGTCGCAGACAGGGCGAACCAGCTCTGGCACCGGTAATCAAACGCCTACTCAGGTTCTATCTTATGTGCTGTTTCTTCCGGCGGCTGGAGAAGCGAGTATATTGACTTTCGCTATCAAAGAGTAAATGGTAAAGAGAAAATTCATGGCTAAATCTCTAAAAACTACTTCTCGAACGACGAAGACACCGGGAACCGCGTACTCATAAACTCATCCACGACCTGTGAACGCTGATTTTCATCGACGGTTGATAGAACTTCGTTTATACAGAACATATCCAGATCGATGTTGCGTGCAAGACGTAGCATGTCCAGATGAAAGCGATCCGACCCGAGGTCCACATACTGGTATTGGACCGAGGTGGGGTAACCCATGCCCAGGCGGGCGGCGTACTGATGTGCGAGCGAGGAGGGAATAGATAGGTCGGTCGCGGACCGGAAACGATGCGTGGCGATCTCCGCGATTCTCGGTCCGAGGTCTTCGTGGATCCGACGGTGGACCGTCAAGCGCTGCGGGTGCGCAACATGCTGGAACTTGCGGGAGGCGGTGCGGCTGAAGCGCTCCAGGATGACTTCGCGGTTATTGGCCGCAGCCTGATTGATCGGCAGTCCGGGGTTCTCGGCCTGTGCGAAGTGTCCCTTAGTGAGGCAGTACTTAGCCTGACCCGCGGGACCGAAGAACGTGTTGGGGTGCAGATACCGCCCGAAGAACACGTCATCATTTACGTACAGGAAGTGTTCACTGAGTCCCGGGATATTCGGTAGCTGCGATTCGATGGCGTGCGAGTTAAACGTAGGCAGGCATCGGTCAGGATTGCTGAAGATTTCTCGATGATCCACGACGGTTAGCCGGGGGTGCTCCTCGGCCAGCCAAGCGGGGCGTTGACCAGCGGTGACCAGGTAGATCTTATCGATCCAAGGCAGGTTCATCTCAAGGGAACGCAGCGAATAGCGCAGTTCGTCACGGGAGGCAAATCGTGCCCGGTTTACCGCGCTGTCCCCGGCTGGACGGCCCGCGGCGCGTAATTGGGCCTGGTAAGCACTGTTCCAGACGGGGTCGCTGGCATCCACCCAGGTGTAGACCGCGTCCACCGTCCCGGTGAAATCCTGCGCGTCCACCAGCGCCTCCAGGCCTCCAGGGAACGCTTGCCAAACCGCCCCGCATCCGCGCAAATCGGCAACGCCCCCGGTCGGCGCGGTAGCGACGCTGACACTCCAGGCCGCCGCCGCGGCGTTCGAGTGGGCGTGGTGGAGCTTCTGAACCACCAGCCCGGTGGACCGCAGGGCGTCGCGCAGGCGTTCCCAGTGACCCGAGTGAATTGTGAACGGCAAGCCCGGTCCCGCTCGGTCGAATGCGATGCCCAGGTCGGCGGCGATGCGCGTAGAGACACGTTCGGCATCCTTGCGCAACTGCATGATGGTGTAAGTCACGTCACTGGACGGGGCCTTCAGCGTTGCCTCAAGCATGCGGCGTACCAGCGGCTCGGGCAGGTTGCGCCCGATCTTCCCCCGCCATCCTGCTAGCATTTCGAGTACCTACCTGTTCTAGTCCTGATCGGATGCAACCGCCGTGGGATGAATGGATCCCGTCAACCTCAGCACGGCTAGCTCAGCTCCTTGACGATCTGGCTCAGCGTATCAAGGGTGTTCTTTAGCGACTCCACATGGCGTTCATCAAACTCGCTGAGCACGCGCTTCATCTCAGTGGTGGATATCCCCGAAGTGCGTGGCAGGTAGAAGACCTCCACTAGATCCTCAAGGTCGTCGAAGCGGCCCTTCCAGTCCTCGCCGATACCGAAGACGTTCACGTCGTATTTGGCGATATCGCTGCGCTTTTGACCCCACGTCATTTCAGGGATTGCCTCGTCGACGTAACGGATGGAGCGTACGATCTCGATACGCTGCTCGAAGGGCACGATTGGTCGTTTGCCTTTTAGGGCGTTGAACTCGTCGGTGGAGACTCCCACAATGAGCCGTTCGCCTTTTTCCTTCAGCCGTTTGAGCATGTTTAAGTGGCCGATGTGGAACAGGTCGAAGGTCCCGTAAGTCAATACGGTTTTCATTTTAGGTTCGCCTTTCAGACATCGCGGCTGATTCTCCCAATCTAGTCGGTGCGCTCGCAAACGCTAAATCAGATGAGCGGTGGGCGACCGGCCAGGCTCATGCGCAGGATCGTGGCCCAGCGGATTTTCCGGCGCGGCTGCTGGTACCAGGGGCTGCCCTTCCAACCAGCCTTCCAACCGGAGAGGTACTGGCGCACAGCCGATTTGTTCCGACGGAGCCGTAAACATTCCACCATTGCCCAGTCCACGGTGTACAGCCAGCGGAACGGCAGGGGCAGGTTGCGGCGCGCCAGCCAGACGCGGTTGCGCGCGTTCAGGCGGTAAAATTCGTCGTGTCTCCGAGGATCGACCACGGGATGCCCGATTCTCATATCGCCCGCATACCACGCGTATCTACCCGTGTCCCAAACACGCCATGCTAATTCGATGCCCTCGTGGGCGTACCAGAAGCCACCCGCCCATCCTCCGGTTTCTTCGAAAACCTCGCGGGGCATAACCAGGCACGTTTCTCCGACGTGGAATACCTTGCTCGGTACTTCAGCAGATCGCTTGTTCAAGCGCGGAATCCAACGTGTAGGATCATCGTCACGTTCTGGGTCGGTGATTCTAGGCTGTAGTAGCCCCATGCCCGGATGGAGGCGGAATCGTTCAATGGCTGAGGTTAGAAAATTATCTTCAAGGAACCAGGAATCATCATCAAGGAAGCATAGGAATTCGCCTGAGACCATCGGTACACCGGCGTTACGTCCGGCCGGAATTCCCAGATTCTCTGGAAGGAAAAGAGTCCTGATCGAGGCGGGGATTCTTTCAGGGTCCCATCCATTTCCCACCACCACCGCATCGATATTTACGCCTTTCTGGCTAAGAAGAGAGTTGAGTGCACGCTGTAATTCGGCTGGTCTCCTCCCCATAGTCAGAATAACTACCCCCACCGACGGTGGCACTGCATGCATCACGTTCCCCTCACGACTCTTAGTTATTTTAGGCTTTTCTACTTAAGGCGTGAAGACGCCATTGAAGAGATGAAGTGCCCAATGTTCACTAGGAATGTGGCTGGCAGAAGGATCCAAATCACCCATTTCTCCCCCAACCCCGGTTGGCCGAGAAAGACTGACACCACGGCGCTAAAGAGTATCATCAGGCTAAGCTCCACAGCGTGCAATAGCTTATGAAAAGGGAGAAATTTGGCCATGGCACGCAGCCGACCGATGAGGCTGGTTGTCGGTACCGCTCGCGCTTCAGCGGTATCAGGCAGCTTGCCTAACCCACCCATTCCACGTGCGGCATGAACCATCAACGATTGAGAGCGGTTCAATACGAGTAGTACGGCCAAACACGCTGCCATGAATAGAGTGGGCCACGCCTGGGAGATCGTCGTTCCATTAGCAGAAAGTTCCCGGAATGCTCGATACCCTAACGCAAGGGGAATGAAGGCTTCGGTAGTGTGATGGCCGACCATGTCAATAAAGATGCCTTTGGGAGACTGACTCGATCTCCAACGGGCTACCTCACCATCCGAGCAATCAAAGTAAAGCTGCAACTGCGACAGCAAGAGTGCCAAAACCGGCCCCCATATGCCGGGGATCAGGAGCGCCAATGACATGCTCCACCCAGCGAGAATCATCAGGCCGGTGACTCCGTTGGCCGTAATTCGAGTGCGCACCAAAACAGCGGTTAGATAGATGGAGACATGCCGAAGGTACAGTTCGGCGGTCCAATGTTCAGCATTCCGCCGCGAGCGGACCTCAGGGGGCTGACAAATCTCGCGTAGTTGCTCGAGCGTTGGATTCTTTGGTCGCTCAACGTCCATGGTTCACTCTGCCTCTATCAACAGTCTTTCCCGCACCGAGAAGCAGTCCGCGCACATACCCAAGAGCCCAGGGAAAGTGAATGGCCGGGAATACCGCCCCTGTGAGAAGCCTTTCACTCGTTCTTGGGGCCTGGCCTCGCATTCCCTCACATACAGCTAGTCCTCCGTAAACATAGGGAGCAGCAGAAACCAAGTTCAAAAAACGCCTCGCGCTGGACGGCCCCGATCTTTTGACCAAGGGCCGCATTAAGTTTGCGACGACGCCAGCGGTTACACCGACTACCATCAGCGGCGGTATTACATGACGCAATGATTTTCCATCGCGGTATCGGCGAGCAATTTCCGCTCTCCAGGTACCGGAGGCAAATGACTGGGAAACCAGAGCACGGAAAGTGTCACGCGGATAATAACCTACTTTCAGCTCCGGATCGAACCAAACTCTGTAGCCCGCTTCCCTGATTCGGTGGCAGAGCTCCCAATCTTGAGCTCGTAGCATGGACTCATCGTAGAATCCCACTTCGTCGAAAACTTCGCGCCGGAAGATGCCTAGATACGCAGACTCGGCAGGACCTTCGGGTGCACCTGAATGGTAAGCGGCGCCACCAAAACCAAAGCGCGAATTGTAAGCCGCAGCGATGGCACGTTGGAGTGGAGTCCTGCCGCGAGCATCCATCAACCCTCCCACATCGTGCGCTTGGGCCCGAAATAACGTCTCGACCCCTCGACGCGTGTAATGCTCCGGCAACTCACTGTGGGCATCGACGCGAATGATGACCGGATAGCTCGAGGCTCGTATCGCCAGATTCAACGCAATTGGCGTTCGCCCCTCCGGATTTTGCACGAGAACGATACGCTCGTCTGTCTCCGCAAGGCGCTGAGCGACCTCGTTGGTTCCGTCCACACTTGGCCCTAGAGCAATAATCAGTTCCTTTGCCCCTGGGTAGCTCTGGTCAAGAATTGAACCAACGGCATCTACTAAATAATTGGCCTCATTGAGCACAGGCATGACGTATGAAACACCTGGAAAATTAGTCATACGCTACTTCTTGAATTTCTCGTACGCCTTGATGACGGTATTCGGGTCACCGTCCATTTTCTGCACGCCCTTTTCAATCCAGATCACACGATTGCAAGTTTGCCGGATCGATCCCATCGAGTGGGAAACCAGAAAGATCGTTCCTGCGTTCTCGCGCATTTCCCGGATTTTGGCCTCACTGCGTTTGCGGAATTTGGCATCTCCTACAGCTAATGCTTCATCAACGATCAAAATATCGTGCTGTTTGGAAGCTGCAATGGCGAATTTCAGACGCGCACTCATGCCAGACGAATAAGTTCGCATTGGCAGATCGATGAATTCTTCTAGCTCTGCAAACTTAGTGATGTCCTCACGCATTTCTTCCACTTTTGGTCTGTCATAACCAAGTGCCAGCCCACCGAGGGTGATGTTCTTATCGCCTGAAAGGTCGGGAATCAACGCAGCACCTACACCTAGCAGATTCGGCCGCGACGTCGCATACACCGCTCCTGAAGATGGCGGAGTCAATCCTGTAATAGCTCGCAGAAGTGTGGACTTTCCAGACCCGTTGGTCCCGATAATGCCGATCGATTCGTTCTCGTACGCGACGAACGATATCCCCTTTAGAGCGTGAACGGTGCGCAGTCCCCTCATCTTTGTCTGTAGAAGACGACGTGCTCCGGCATTTCCCACAGACTTTCCGCTGGAGTAGACCTGATACTTGACGTGTAGGTTGTCTACAATTACGACAGGGTTTCGGTTGGGATCGATCTCCAGGGAGGACTGCTCCTCCTTTTCTTGCCCTTCACTGGCCTCAAACGTCGTGGCATCTGAGAAAACAGGTTCGGGTTGATATTCGGGGTGCAGTTGCGGATTGATTAGGTCATCGAAACTAATTGACACGGCCGTAACGCTCCTCGGCTTTCCAGAAGAAGATGAGACCAAATATTAGAGTTCCGATCGCCCACGCTGCGATAACAAACCATGCTCGGGGCTCATACGGAACGCTGTCCATGATTAACGAGCGGGCGAGTGTTAGCGTCTGATAGATCGGGTGATACTCAAAGACAGAGATCATCCACGGCCACGATCCCAGGAGTCGATCAACACTGAAGAGAACGCCAGAAGTGTAGAAGAGAACGCGACCGATCAGTGGAAGGATATTGGTGAAGTCCCTAATGTGAACAGTGATTCGCGCGCAGATGAAAGCAATACCCATGTTAAAGACAGTAAAGAGCAGAACTATCGGGACGATTGCGAACCAGCTCCACTTAGGCATCGATCCCAAAATCACCGCATACAGGAACATTACTACGAGCATCGGCATCAGAGTTAGGAAGTTCTGAGTAACCTGCGCGACGGGCAACGACATTCGAGGAAATGAAAGCGACTGCACGAGCGCAGTGTTGCCAGTGATTGACTTTGCTCCTCCGGTCATAGACGAGCTGAAGAACTCGAAAAGGAAGACGCCAATTACTACGTAAATGGGGAAATCAGCAGGGCGACTACCTCCCTGCAGAACTCCGAAAATGAATCCATACATGAGAGCGTTCAAGGTTGGCTTGAGGACAACCCATACCATACCCAAACGATTGCGCTCATTTTGGGATTGGACGCGTGCCTTCGCAAGTTCATAAATAAAGGTACGCCGCTCCCAAGTCTGCTTGAGATAGTTGCCCAGCGATGGGCGAGCGCCTACCCGGTGCAAACCATGTTGTTCGGCGACCTCGGCAACTGTCATGTTCGTTCGATTCCTCTTGCAACGCGTAAAGATCTAATCGTAAAGTCAATTAGGACAGCTCAAAGTCTAGTTGATTGCGCCATCTAGACGCGCAATCACCTCTGAGTTCCGTTAGTGACTCATCTCGCACTAACGTTCGATATTAATCGGGGGGCGGGTTCTTAGCCAGGTACTCGCTCATTTTATCGGTTCGTAGCGCCTCGCGGATCTGAGAGATTGCTTTCTCGTTCGCTAACTCTATTGACTGTCCATCAGGGCTGATTGAGCTTCCAGCGGTGGGCATTGTGAACATTTTAAGATCTTCTGCACCCACATTCTTAAGTTGCATGCCTAGGCCGACCATTGTCGCAGCGTCGAAAGATTCATCAAAGGTCAGATACGGAGAAACCTTGTCCACCAGGTCATACACCTTGGCCGGATTGGTCAGTACTCCGGGTGCCAACATCTGATCGACCGCTGCCGAAATAAACTTCCTTTGGTTCCGTACACGTTGGTAATCGCCATCGGTGAAGGATTTGCGTTCGCGCACAAACCTAAGAGCCCGATCCCCTTCTAGGGTAATTGAACCTTCAGGGTAGTAGTAATCAGTATCGTTAGCGGTAAATGCGATGTCGTTATCAACGGTGACTCCGCCTAGCGCAGTGCTCAGCTCCCTGAATCCCTCAAAATCGATCATCGCGACGTGATCGATCTTCGTATCAAAAGTTCCTTCCAGCGTCTGCATGAGTAGTGGGACACCGCCCAGGGATATCGCAGAGTTGAGCTTATTCATTCCGTGGCCCGGAATCTCAATCCAAGTATCGCGGACCAACGACATGACGAAGACTTCATCCCGGGTTTCCGGGATATGCACCAGCATCATTGAATCGCTGCGTTGACCGGCCGCTTCGGTAAGAGAATTCGCGCCAGCGTCGGCTTCGTCACTGAGATCCACGCCCAGCAGCAAAATATTCATTGAGCCGTCCTCAGGATCCTTAACTGGACGAGCTTCTTCCTCCTCAGGCGTGAAATCAATCGAAACTGTGCTTTTCTGCGAATTGAACTTATGGCTGAGGTTGAACAGATAGTAGCCTGCACCGAGCGCCGCCACCAGCACCAGGCTCACAACAGAAAGAACAATCGCCCGCACTCTACGCCGACGACGACGTGCGGTGCCGAATCGGACGCTACGTGAAGCAACTTCCGTAGATCCACCCTTGCTCTTATGGGACATCCAATACTCCGCTTGTCGGCTGTTTCTTGCTCACAGCGAAGCTACTATACTTTTCACTCTCGTTGCCGCAAATGAAAAGGCTACTCAACATAAATGTGATTATGCTGAGTAGCCCCTCCAAGATCCTAGTTCTCCATATTCGCAGCGAACTCCCGAAGCCACGGCTTCAGTCCGTCGCCCAGTTCGTCGTGCTCTACAGCCAAAGAGATGATCGCCTGCAGGTAGCTCAACTTATCACCCGTGTCGTAACGGCGACCGCGGAACACCACCGCGTACACGCCTGCACCATCACCATCGGCGGCGGCAAGTTCCTGGAGCGCATCAGTCAGCTGAATCTCGTTGCCACGCCCTGGTTGCGTGTGCTCCAGAACCTCGAAAACGCGCGGGTGGAGGAGGTAACGCCCGATGACAGCCAGATTGCTAGGCGCTTCCTCCACTGCTGGTTTTTCAACCAGTCCGTTGACCTTAACGTAGCTCTCCCCGTCAATCTCGGTGACATCTGCGCACCCGTATGCGCTGATGTTTTTTGGATCGACTTCCATCAGTGCGATAACCGAGCCACCAGTACGCTCTTGAACCTCGATCATCGTGTTAAGAACCTCATCGCGCTCATCGATGAGATCGTCGCCCAGAAGAACGGCGAATGGTTCGTTGCCAACATGCTTCTTCGCGCATAGCACTGCGTGCCCAAGACCCTTCGGATCGGTTTGGCGCACGTAGTGGATGTCTCCCAGTGCCGTAGCTTCTTGAACGCTGCGAAGCTTAGCTATGTCTCCCTTGTCTTCCAGCGTCTGCTCCAGAGCCGGAACACGGTCAAAGTGATCCTCGAGAGCACGTTTGCTACGTCCGGTAATCATCAAGACATCATTCAATCCAGCGTTCACTGCTTCAGCCACCACATATTGGATAGCAGGGCGATCTACCACAGGGAGCATTTCCTTTGGCATGGCCTTAGTTGCCGGCAGGAAACGCGTTCCTAATCCGGCCGCTGGTATTACCGCTTTAGTTATCCGGCGCTGAGAATTCATACTGTGAGACCTACCAATCTGTTAGTTGATGAAACTGCAATATAGCAGCCTGTGCGTTTGCCCCTCCCAGACGCTGCGGGAGACTCAGAGCTTTGCAATCCGCTTCATAACTGCTCGGGGAAAATACTCTGAAACGTTTCCACCCAACGCCGAGACTTCCTTGAGCAATGAGGAAGATAAATGGGTATACCGGGTGTCCGCCTGCAGGAAGACCGTTTCAACTCCGGTCAGGTGCCGGTTCATCGTTGCCATCGGGATTTCGTACGCGTAGTCAACAGTGCTGCGCAGCCCTTTGACAATGGCCTCCGCTCCCTGTTCTTTACAGAAATCGGCAAGCAAGCCATTGCCCATAGGCATCGCAGATACCCCTCTCAGGCCACCGAGAGTCTCGTCGACCATGGCCACGCGTTCTTCCTCACTGAATAGGTATTTTTTAGAATAGTTCGTCGAGACGGCAACAATGACCTCATCAAAAAGGCTCGCGGCACGCGCGATGATCTCTACATGACCATTATGGATGGGATCAAAAGATCCGGGGCAGACGGCTCGACGCATAGTCTGAATCTATCAAGAATCCGGCAGGCATCGCCGAAGCTTCAGTTAGTGGCGTGTAACAAGACAAGACGCGACAAGCGTGAATTCCGTCCCAGAGCCGCGCATAATGGTTCCCATGACGACACCTAGCCCATGGTTGCGAACCGCTCTTGGCGCAAATCTGGTTGATGCCCGTGGCCAGACGGGCCGCACCATTTTTGAAGAGATCACCGCGCTTGCATCCAGACATGGGGCGGTTAACCTCGGTCAGGGTTTCCCCGACACCGAGGGCCCGCAAGAAATCCGCGATATCGCCATCCAAGCAATCGTGGAGGGTGCGAATCAGTACGCTCCGGGCGGTGGTGTTCCAGCATTGCGTGAAGCAGTTGCCGAGCACCAGCACCGGTTCTACGGTCTCACGGTGGATCCCGGAAGCCAGGTGGTAATAACTACTGGCGCGACGGAAGCCATCGCGGCTTCCGTCCTTGCCTTTACGGAACCTCGTGACGAAGTGGTCACTTTTGAGCCCTTCTATGACTCGTACGGTGCCGCGATTGGGTTGGCTAATGGGGTTCACCGGGTCGTGCAGCTGCGCCAACCTGATTTCCAACCCGATCTGGATGAGCTAGCTTCCGTGATCAACGACCGCACACGATTGATCATCCTCAATAACCCCCACAATCCCACCGGCGCTGTCTTCAGTCCCAACGTTCTACAACGCATTATCGAATTGGCACACCGGCATGACTGTCTGATCATTTCGGATGAAGTCTATGAACACTTGACATTTGGGGTCACCCATACCCCCATTGCTTCCCTCCCCGGAGGATTTGAACGAAGCATCACCATCTCCTCGGCAGGCAAGACCTTCTCCTTCACGGGGTGGAAGGTGGGCTGGGCCACCGGCCCTGAGCACCTCATCGATGCTGTCAGGACAGTTAAACAATTTTTGACTTACTCTTCAGGGCCAGCATTTCAGCACGCAGTTGCCCAAGCTCTGGAACTGCCCGCCAGCTACTTCGCTAATTTCGCTTCAGGTCTAGCTGCTCGGATGGAGCAGCTGGCAGTTGGCTTGGAAGCAGCGGGTATGACGGTCCTGCGTCCCCAGGGCACCTACTTCCTCGTAGCGGACATTGCACCGCTTGGGCTAACGGACGCGGTAAATACCGCCCGTCTCCTGCCGGAGAGAGCGGGCGTGGCTGCCATTCCACTCTCGGTGTTCTGCAAGGACACGCAAGATAAACGTAGCTCGACGTTGTTGCGCTTCGCGTTCTGCAAACGTCCTGAAGTGCTTCAGTTGGCTATTGAGCGCTTGAATTCGCTCCAAACAAAACTGGGTTGAGCTGTGGCAGAACATCATCCCTCCCAATGGCTGAGCATCCGTCAAGCCCACGCCGTAATCGAGACGGATCCATTGATTGCCGGCGCCAAGGTGCTCACCATCGGCGATGCCCCGCAGTCTCACGTCAACATGGATCACCCGAGCGAGATCGCCTACGAGTACCTGGCTCGTATCGCCAACCACATGAAAGTCCTCTATCCAACAGCCGGGCCTCTTCGTTTGTTGCATTTGGGAGCGGGCGCCCTGACCCTGGCACGGTGGGCGGGACAACAATACCCGGGCAGCACACAAGTCGCCGTGGACCTCGAACGAGAACTTGTCGACTTCGTCCTTCGAGAACTGCCCCTGCCGGCAGGAACACATCTAAACACGATCACCGCAGATGCGCGCAACGTGTTGACTTCAGAGTTGGCTAACGAGATCTACGATGTCATCGTCCTGGACATCTTCAGCGGACCGGACGCCCCCGAACATCTCACCACCACGGACTACTATGGGCTGTTGGCTTCCCGGCTCTCCCCCGAGGGCGTACTGTTCGTCAACATCGGAGATGACCCACCGCTGCGCTTCACGGACAGTCAGGTTGCAGCCGCGCGGGCCAATTTCAACTTCGTTGCCGTCAGCGCCCCGACCGAAATGTTCAGCCGGAGATATCCAGGAAACCTCGTACTTACCGCCACGAATCGGTCGGTGAATTCCTCCACCGTCGCGGAATGGAAAGCTGCGGGGCCTCATCCTTCGGAAGTGCTCAGTGGAACCGACCTAGATCGGTTCGGCGAACCATAGATGGGTTTCCCCGTATTTTTTATCGGCCAAGGGCGCTAGCGCCTCGGGCCAGCGAGGCGCAGAAGAACGGCTCGATCGCTCTACCACTACGGTTGCATCATCAGCCAAAACTCGGGTGACCTTCTGCAAGGTCTTCGCCAGTTCGTCATCCGTCAAGGGATACGGTGGGTCCAAGAACACCAGGTCAAAGGTGCGGCTAGGATTCCCGGTTTGGTTATCAAAGAAACCTTCCAGCACCGTATCGACACTGCCTCGGTGCACGTGGATGATTTCGGCTTTTAGGACGCGGTTAATGGTGCCGGCGTTTTGCTGACACACCGCCGCTGCCTTGGGCGCTTTTTCAACCTGGAGGACGTTACGAGCCCCGCGGCTAGCGGCCTCGCAGCCCAGTGCCCCGGAGCCGCCAAACAGATCCAATACGCGCGCGGACTGCAAGACACCCCAGCTTTCCAGCCGAGAGAACAAGGCCTCCTTAACCCGGTCGGTTGTGGGCCGGGTGGCGTTCCCGGGAACAGACTTGAGACTGATTCCACCGGCGGCCCCTGCAATGATGCGGCTCATGATGTGCCCTTCCCTGAATCGCTCAAAAACGTCACTTTAGTTCTTCTCTAGGAATTCGCGGGTGGAGTCATCCACCCAGGAAGCAAGGGACGTGGCAAGACGTGGAAAATCAGTCTTCCATGTCCCTGATCTCGTCAATAGCGCCACGTCATCGCGTGCCCTCTCGATGATGTTCCGGTCCTTCATCACACTGAGCACCTTTAGCGATGAACGGCTGCCCGACTGCTGGACTCCGAGGATGTTGCCTTCCTTGCGTTCGGCCAGATCCGCTTCGGCAAGTTCGAACCCGTCAATGCTTCCCACCACGGTGCGCAGCCGGTTCACCGAGGGGTGATCCGCGTCCAACCAGGTGGTGAGCAAACAGGTGCCGGGCAAGCCACCGCGGCCTACTCGACCGCGCAGCTGGTGGAGCTGGGAAATACCAAAATTTTCTGCATCAACGATGACCATCAACGTCGCGTTATGAACGTCAACACCAACTTCAATGACCGTCGTGGAAATCAGCACATCAATCTCCCCGGCAGCAAATTCTTCCATGATTGCGTGCTTGTCCTCGGCGTGCAATTGGGAATGGAGCGACTCCACGCGCACCTGGTTGAAAAGCGAGATGGAGTGCATCAGCTCATGCATGGCCTCGACGCTCATTGGTTCCCTGCCGCCCGCAGTCGCAGATACAGCGGGCACGCCGCTCTCACCGCGAGTGTCGGAAATACGAGGGCATACTACATACACCTGGTGCCCCTTGGACACTTCCTCGGCGATCCGGTGAAACATGCGCTGCTGATACCCGGGCAACTGCAGCGGTACCAGGTGCGTGGTGATGGGAGCCCGGCCAAAGGGCATTCGCCGGATGGTGGAGATTTCCAAATCACCGAACACGGTCATGGCGACAGTTCGGGGTATCGGGGTCGCGGTCATTACCAGCGTATGCGGGACCGAGTCGTTGCCCTTGGCACGCAGCGTGTCCCGCTGCTCAACCCCGAAGCGGTGTTGCTCATCAACTACGACCAGCCCGAGGTCAGCGAACTGAACCTGCTCTCCCAGCAAGGCGTGGGTACCGATGATGAGCCCGGTTTCACCACTGGCAATCCCCAGCAGAGCCTGTCGGCGTTGCGCAGTTTTGGCCGAGCCGGTCAGTAGGGCAACACCGGTGCCTTCACCCTGACCAAAGAGGCCAGGATCAGCCAGGGGTCCGAGCATGCTGCGGATTGATTCGTAATGCTGGGTCGCCAAAACTTCGGTCGGGGCCAACAGTGCTGCCTGTCCCCCGGCATCAATGACCTGGAGGATGGCTCGCAGGGCCACCAAGGTCTTTCCGGAGCCAACTTCGCCCTGCAGCAGTCGGTGCATGGGGTGCGCTTTTTGCAGGTCGTCGCTGATTTCCCTCCCCACGGTGATCTGTTCGTCGGTCAGTTGGAAGGGCAGGTTCGCATCAAAGCGGACCGCGATTCCTGCGGCTTTGGGTGGACGGGGTGTGGCCCGCTGCTGGCTGACCTCGCTGCTGCGCTCGGCTAAGGACAACAGCAAGAGCAGCGCTTCCTCATAAGCGAAGCGGTCGCGTGCCCGGTACCCGTCACGGATCTCCTGGGGCTGATGTCGTTCCAGCAGGGCTTGGAAGCGGTTGACGTAGCCGCGGGACTCCAATAGGTTCTGTGGGATGAATTCCGGGACATCGGCGGGCGATAGACGGTCAAGTACGAGCTGCATCAGATCGCGGATCTTCTTATTCGGCATTTTGGCTGATGCCGGGTAGATCGGGATGGGTCGTGGGTCGGCTTCGGCCGCCTCATCTAGGATCGCGTACTCCGGCTGGCTGAGCTGCAGGTGGTCCTGATACCAGCTGACCTTGCCGGAGAACATTGCCACGGTATCGTGCTGGAGTTCATTGCGGGCCTGATATCCGTTGAAGAATGTCATCCGCAGTTGCTGACCGTTGGCGTCGAGCTCATCGCTGACGGTCACCTCAAAGATGAATCCCCGCCGGGAGTGCATTTTGCGCTGGCTGGTGTTTACCACGCGGGCAACGATGGTGACGTGCTCGTCGTAGGGAAGCTCCGAAATCGGGGTCAGTTCCCCTACTTCGACATAGCGTCGTGGAAAGTGTGCTAAAAACTCACCAACTGTTTCGTAGCCGAAGGCCTTCTGCAGCTGTTTGGCATTGTTGCCCCCAACAACCGTAGCCAAAGGAGCTTCAAGCAGGGAGCTGCGCGTCATTTCAGGCATCGTGGTGGCATAGGTCGGTGATACTAAGGTTGACCGGTTCGGCATGCTGGCGGATCAGGGCCAACGCCTCTTCGGGTTCGGGGACGTGCACGTGTACGCGCCAGCGGAATGCTTTGCCCCGCTGGTTCACCGGCGACATGATCACCGAATCACCAATGGAATCCAATTGCCCGCGCAAAGTAGCGGCACCGAGTGCATCCAAGGTGACGGTGCACATCACCTCTACCCCCTCGGCGTTGTCCACCGAAAGGTGGACGTGCGGGTCTTGGATGTTGTATCCGTGGAAGGTCTCATAGAATTCAAACTGCGCGTCCGTGCCGCGCACTGCGGCGCACAATTCATCAATGATGATCAACATGCCCACAGCGCCGGCATCCACTACGCCGGCTTCCGCCAGGCTCGGCAGTTCATTTTCTGTTCCCTGGACAGCCAGCCGAGAAGCCTGAGCGACTTGTGTCAGCAGTTCGTCCAGGGCTGCTCGGCTTTCCGGGTCATGCTTCAGGTGCATTACGGTGCTGCTCGCCGCCAAAGCGGCAGCGTTGATTACCGAAAGCATGGTTCCGTCTACTGGGTCGCTGAGAGCGGACCATGCCCGCACCTTGGCCCGTTCCAGGCCTGCCGCCAACCCGGGCGCGGTGAGACGGTCAGCGCCGATCAGCGGTTCAGCCAAACCGCTGAGGAAGACGGCAAGCAATGTTCCGGAGTTGCCACGCGCGGACTCCATGGCGGCGCGGGCGGCTATTTCCAGATATCCACCCACGTCCGGGCTGTCCAACTCACTCACGGCGTCATGTCCGGCGCGGGCGGTGAGATACAGGTTGCTGCCTGTATCACCGTCCGCGACAGGAAAGACGTTAATCGCGTTGAGCCGATCCGAGTGATTGCCTAGACTCTTGACACTCCGTTCCAGCCATTGGGTGATGGCCCGTCCGGAGGTATCGAGTTTTTGGCTCATGGGGAATCAATCTTTCTGCATCATCGTGACAAGTCTGTGGACGCCACGAAGTCATCGACCTTATCGTCTTGTAACGCCTTACCGAACTTGTCGATGACCTCCATGTCAGGAATGACAATGGATTGTCCGTCTGCCGACCGTCCCGGTCCCTTATTCGGAAGCGTAAAGAAGGTCATATCGGAGGGACGCACATCCAGCATACCGGTCGAAAGCTTAGCCACGGCGGCAGAATTCAGCGAGTCATCGACCGCAATGAAGGGAGAGATCTCTGAAATGACATCCGATACCTTTCCGGGATTCGTCAGCGTCTCCCGTGACATGATTTGTCCCAACATCGCCTTCACGAACAGCTGCTGATTTTTCACGCGTTGATAATCGCTGCCAGGGAAAGACTTGCGTTCCCGGACGAATGCGAGGGCCTGTTCGCCATCCAGTGTCTGGGTTCCTGCCGGGAAATACATCCCGTTGGTGATCGACTGTCGGAAGGCGATCGGGTTGTTGATAGTGACGCCGCCCAGAGCGTCGGTCAACCCCTTGAATCCTTCAAAGTCGATCGAAGCAACATGGTTGATTCTCACCCCGAAGAGGTTTTCCAGCGTTTCGACGGCCTTGGGAACTCCCCCGCTGGCAAACGCACGGTTGATCTTGGCGGTTCCAACGCCGGGAATGTCCAGCCACGTATCGCGCATGATGGAGGTGACGTACACATTTTCACGGTTCTCAGGAATGTGGACCAACATCATGGTGTCAGACCGACCACCGTTGGGCAGAGTGCCGAACCCCTCGTCATCATCCCCGTCAGTGCGTTGTTCGCGAGTGTCACTGCCCAAAAGCAGAATATTTACCGCGTCCTTGGATTCCTCTTTCACCTCCGGGCGCGTTTCCTCTGCCGGAAATGCGTCGGGCAGACGCTGCGAGTTTTCGTCGAAAGTGCGTCCCAAGTTCCAAACATAGAGGCCAGCGACGATTGCCGCTACGACAACAAGTGCCAAGACAGTGATGAGGACACCTAGTCCCCGACGTTTCTTTCGCCGTGGACGTTTAGTCTCTTCCACCGCTGCAGTTCGTTCAGACATATGCAACCTTTCACACTTTTAACTCACTACATCTTAGCTATCAGAAATGACAGGTACGCTAATAAGGTGGCCAAAATGAGTTTTCTTCGCAAACCGTTATCAAGTCGAGTCTCAAGATTCAGTAAACGCGCAGGCTTGGTTGCTGGCTCCGTGGCAACCGTCACACTTTTGACGGGGTGTCAGGCTGTGTTGAACGTTGAAGCCGCACCAGATGCCGCCAATCCTCGCTGTGCCGACATGATGGTCGTCCTGCCGGAGGTCATGGGTGACGTCGAAAAGCGCCCCACCAGTTCCCAAGCTACTGCGGCCTGGGGAGATCCTGCTCAGGTGGTGCTTCGGTGCGGCGTCCAGGTGCCCGGGCCTACTCCGGACCCGTGCGTCTCGGTCAACGGGGTTGACTGGATTGCTCGGGAGGGAGACGACGGAGTATGGACGCTGACCACCTATGGACGAAACCCGGCCACGGAGATTCTCTTAGATCCTCAAGAAATTCCCTCGAGCACTGTCACGGCTTCCCTGGCTGATGCGGCAAGCAAGATCCCTGCCGAACGTGAATGCGTCTCGTACGACAAGGCCCTGGACAACATGTAGGAACACGAAACAATAGGCAGCACCCGGCATACCGGGTGCTGCCTATTGGCAGTAAATCGTGTCTTAGCGCAGTCCAGTAGTACGTTCCAACGCCAGATCGATCAGTCGATGAATCAACTCCGGGTAATCAATGCCGGTCTTTTGCCACATGTGTGGGTACATACTCGACGGAGTAAATCCGGGCATGGTGTTGATTTCATTGATGATCCACTCCCCTTCCGGGGTGTAGAAGAAGTCAACCCGAGAGAGCCCTTCCGCGTTGACGGCGTCGAATGCCTTGACCGCCAGGTCACGAATGGCGGCAGTAGCTTCATCGCTGAGCACCGCCGGGCAGGTCAGTTTTGCCGCAGCTCCATTGACGTATTTGGCTTGGAAATCATAGAAGGCGTTATCCGGGCTTTCCACCGCAATCTCGCCAGGCAGTGAAGCACGTGCAACGTTAGCGCCGTTGCCCTCCAGCACGCCACACTCGATTTCCCGACCTTCAATGCCCTGCTCGACGATGACCTTGGGATCCTCGGCGCGAGCAAAGTCAATCGCGGCCGCCAGTCCGTCTTTGGAATCAACCTTCGTGATGCCAACAGAGGAACCGGCACGAGCGGGTTTGACGAACAATGGGTATTCCAGGGCATCACACTTATCGAGGCACGCCTGTGGCTCGCGCTGCCATTCCTTGTTGCCGATGACAACATAGGGGCCGACGTTAAACCCGGCGGCCTCGAAAATGACCTTCATGAAGTGCTTATCCATGCCGACAGCGCTGGCTGCGATGCCGGAACCGACATAGGGCACTCCGCTGATTTCCAGCAGGCCCTGGATGGAGCCGTCCTCGCCAAAAGGTCCATGCAGGAGTGGGAAGACCACATCGACCTTGCCCAAATCCTCTACCTTGTCCCCATTCCGGGCGATCAGCCTGGTTTCCACGCCGTTGCTCGAAAGCGCCACAGCGGTGCTGACGGCAGTGATCTCGGGTAGTTCGCCGCCGGTCAGCGACCAGTCGCGCGGATCCTGTTCGACGAGTGTCCAGGCACCCTTGCGGGTGATCCCCACCGGAATGACCTCAAATTGTTCCGGATCAATGGCATGCATGACGCCGGCTCCAGTGACACAGGAAACCGGATGTTCGGAGGATTGGCCGCCCATCAGAAGCAGAACCCGGGGTTTGGTTTCCTTAGCCTCACTCATGACTGCAGCTCTCCTTCGGATTTAAGATCACGTGCCAGCAAGCGCTGGGCCATGTTTTCCACGCTCAAGTTCCCCTCCAGAACCATGGTGACGGCCTCGGTGATGGGCATATCCACCCCATGAGTCGTGGCAAGGTCAAAAACGGCCCTTGCTGATTTGATGCCTTCGGCCGTCTGCGACATGCGGTCGTTAACCTCTTCCAGGAACAGGCCCTGACCCAACAGGCGGCCGGCTGTATTGTTGCGTGACAGCGCCGATGAGCAGGTGGCCACCAGATCCCCTAGCCCGGAAAGTCCGGCCAGGGTGTCCATGCGTCCGCCCAGGGAGAGAACTAGGCGGGTGGTTTCGGCAAGACCTCGGGTAATGACGCTTGACTTGGTGTTGTCTCCGTAGCCCATGCCATCGCACATTCCCACGGCCAGCGCGATTATGTTCTTGACAATTCCGCCGAGCTCAACACCCAGCACATCATCATTGGTGTAGGGACGGAAGTACGGAGCCGAGCAGAGTTCGGCAATCCAGCTGGCGACTTCCGGGTCGGTGCACGCTACGACGGATGCCGTTGGCTGCTCCCGGGCGATTTCCATGGCGAGGTTCGGGCCGGACAGCACCGCGATCTTGTCCTGTGGCTGTGCCGTCACTTCGGCGATCACTTCACTCATGCGAAGATCTGTACCGCGCTCCAGGCCCTTCATCAAGGACAGCAGCACCGCCCCGGTCTCCAGGTACTGTTTGAACTCGGCGAGCTCGCTGCGCAAGGACTGCGAAGGGATGGCCAGAACCACCAGATCGGCTTGGGCAAGTACTTCGGCCTTGTCACTTGAGGCGCTGATATTCGCCGGCAGCTTGGTTTCGCGAAGGTACCGCGAGTTCGTGTGCCGTTCGTTGATCTCCGCCGCTGCTTCGCTTCGCCGCGCCCAGATCATCACGGGAATGTCATGATGCTCTACCGTGTCTGCCAGCACCTTGGCGAAGGTGGTCCCCCAGCTTCCGGCACCCATGACGGCGATCTTACGTGGCAAGGTTTTCGGCACTTTTCAGTCCTCTACGGCTGGCTTGTTCTTTTCGGTGACAGGGTTTGATGCGTCGTAGCTGGAACCGGTGGCCGCCTGGCCGTGTTCGCTGGGATCCCATAGTTTGGTTGGCGGCTCTTCACCGCGTAGCTCGGCCTGCAAACGGGTCACCTCACGCATAATGCGGTCCGTGGCCTCCTGCAGGACGCTACGGGTCCTCGGACCATTGCGCAAATCATCCAGGTCCACCGCGGGTCCGGCCGAGACCACCACGTGCTTGCGCGGAAACAGGTTCAGTTTCTTGCTGTAGCGTGGCAGCAGTTCCTGATCACCCCAGTGGGCCATGGGCACAACCGGGGCACCGGTCTGCAGGGCCAGACGCGCCGCACCGGTGTGCCCGCGCATAGGCCACAGGTTCGGGTCGCGGGTCAGCGTCCCTTCTGGGTAAATGATGATTACCCCACCCGCGTCCAGCACCTGCTTGGCCACCACCAGTGAGTCGCCGGCTGCGCTGCTCTTGCGGGCCACCGGCACCTGCCCGGAGGCTTTCATGATCCAACCGAGCACGGGGGCTGTGAACAAAGATTCCTTGGCCAGCCAACGCGGCAATCGGCCATTGCTGTACATCGCGTGGCCAATCACGAGCGGGTCGATCTTGGTGACGTGATTGACGCAGAGGATGAAGCCGCCCTGCGGAAGGGAGTCAAAGCCCTTCCAGGTCTTGCCGATCAAGGCATTCAAGACCGGCCGAACGGCGCCGGCCAGGCCTGCAAAGATCAGCCTGGACTTCAGTGGTTCCTTACTCACCGTGCTGTCAGCTGCCAACCTTCACTCCTGCTTCATGGAGCTCTACGTTGGCGCCCAGGGAGATGAGCTTTTCAGTGAAGTGCTCATAACCGCGGTTGATGATTTCAATTCCAGTTACGGTGCTGGTGCCTTCGGCGGCCAGCGCCGCGATCAGGTGGGAGAACCCGCCACGCAGGTCCGGGATATCCACATCGGTACCGCGAAGGTCGACTGGGCCCATGACAACCGCAGAGTGCTTGAAGTTGCGGTGGCCGAAGCGGCAGGGGGTGGAGCCAAGGCAGTCCACGTGGACCTGGACGGTTGCGCCCATTCGCTGCAGTGCCTCGGTGAAGCCGAAGCGGTTTTCGTACACGGTTTCGTGGATCACCGATACCCCGCTGGCCTGGGTCAAGGCCACCACCAACGGCTGCTGCCAATCGGTCATGAACCCCGGGTGGACGTCGGTTTCCAGGATCAGCGGGTTCAGCTCACCACCGGGGTGGTAGAAGCGGATGCCATTGTGCTTGACCTCGAACTCGCCGCCAATCTGACGGTATACGTGTAGGAAAGCGGTCAGGTCCCGCTGCTGGGCATCCTCGACGAAGATATCCCCCTTGGTCACCAGTGCGGCCGAAGCCCATGAGGCAGCCTCATTGCGGTCCGGAAGGGCAGTGTGGTCATAGCCCTGGAGCTCATCCACACCCTGGATCCGGATGATCCGGTCGCGGTGCACGGAGATGATGGCGCCCATCTTCTGCAGCAGCGCGATCAGGTCCAGGATTTCTGGTTCAATAGCGGCGTTGCGCACCTCGGTCACGCCGCGGGCGCGAACGGCCGAGAGCAGTACCTGTTCGGTGGTGCCCACCGACGGGTAGGGCAGATCGAGCTTGGCGCCGGACAGGCCCTGGGGCGCGGAGATCCGGATGCCGTCTTCACCCTTGTGAACCACGGCGCCGAATTCGCGCAGAACATCCAGGTGGAAATCGATGGGTCGGTCACCAATCCGGCAACCGCCCAGATCCGGGATGAAGGCCTGGCCGAGCGAATGAATCAGCGGGCCACAGAAAAGAATCGGGATGCGCGAGTCACCAGCATGGGCGTCAATCGCTCGGTTGGAGGCGGACTTCGCGTCGGTGGGATCCATCGTCAGGTCCCCGGTCTGCGGGTCCTGAGTGACGTTGACCCCGTGCAGTTCCAGCAAGCTGCGCACCACTGAAACGTCCTTGATTTCTGGGACGTTGCGCAGGACCGAGGGTGTATTGCCGAGCAGAGAGGCAACCATGGCCTTGGGAACCAAGTTCTTGGCTCCGCCAACTCTTACGGTGCCTTTCAGTGGCACACCACCATGGATTGTCAGGATCTTGCCCATGAATGAATTACCCTCATCACGTAGTTGAAACTGTCCACTGCCTTCGGATTCCGAAAGTGGATAGGACTAAGCCAGCATACCGCCTGGCCCTGTGTCCTCTTGGTTCCAACGTTGCGAGCCGTCCACATTATTTCCGTCTTATCAGGCAATTCACACCACATCTTGGGAAAGCACTGCGTTGGAAGGCAATAAGGGCGGCACCGCCGTCATTCCAATGTGAAATCGGGTGGCGCCGCCCACAGCATGATGTGACCGAATAGCAGGAGTCAGCTGGCAGTGCGGGCTGGCAGGGTCTTCGGCTTGAAGGAAGGCCGCGCCTGTTCGTATTCGGTGATGGCGTCCTCGTGCTGCAGCGTCAGGCCAATGTCATCCAGCCCCTCCATCAGGCGCCAGCGGGTGTAGTCGTCAATATCGAACGGGGCAACCAGGGAACCACAGGTGACGGTCCGGGAGTCCAGGTCCACGGTGATATTCGTACCTGGATTGTTGTCCAGTTCCTTCCAGATCAACTCAATGTCGTCCTGAGCCAGCTGGGCCGCCACCAAGCCCTGTTTGCCGGAGTTGCCCCGGAAGATGTCGGCAAACCTTGATGAGAGCACTGCCTTGAACCCGTAGTCCTTCAAGGCCCACACGGCGTGTTCACGAGAGGAACCGGTGCCGAAGTCGGGACCCGCCACCAACACGCTGCCTGAGGAGTAGGGCTCCTGGTTCAGGATGAAGTTCTCATCCTTGCGCCAGCCGGCGAACAGCGCGTCCTCGAAACCGGTACGAGTAATGCGCTTGAGGTAGACGGCTGGGATGATCTGGTCGGTGTCCACGTTGCTCGAGCGCAGGGGAACACCGATTCCGGTATGGGAGGTGAACTTTTCCATGGAAGTGTTCCTTTCTAGACGGCAACCGGAGTCTGGGCGACATCCGAGGGTGAGGACAGGGTTCCGCGAATGGCCGTGGACGCGGCGACCAGTGGTGACACCAGGTGGGTTCGCCCACCCTTGCCCTGGCGTCCCTCAAAGTTGCGGTTCGAGGTTGAGGCGCAGCGCTCGCCTTCCGAGAGCTGGTCCGGGTTCATGCCCAGGCACATGGAGCACCCTGCGAAACGCCACTCGGCCCCGAAGTCCTTGAAGACCTTGTCCAGGCCCTCGGCTTCTGCCTCCAGGCGAACACGAGCCGAGCCGGGGACCACGATCATGCGTACGTCCGGGTCCTTTTCCCGCCCCTTAATGATCTCGGCGGCGGCGCGCAGATCCTCCATGCGCGAGTTCGTGCAGGAGCCCAGGAACACGGTGTCCACCCGAATGTCCTTCATGGGGGTTCCGGCTTCCAGCCCCATGTACTTCAGGGCGCGTTCGCACGCCTGACGGTCATTTTCATCTTCGAAGTCCTCGGGACTTGGCACCGAGTCCGACAGCGACACACCCTGGCCCGGGTTTGTTCCCCAGGTAACGAAGGGCTCGAGTTCGTCCGCGTTCAGGAAGACTTCGGCGTCGAATTCGGCGCCTTCGTCCGTATGCAGGGTCTTCCAGTACTCGACTGCGGCGTCCCAGTCTTCGCCCTCCGGTGCGTGTGGGCGTCCCTTGACGTACTCGAAGGTGGTCTCATCCGGTGCGATCATGCCGGCACGGGCTCCGGCCTCGATGGACATGTTGCAGATGGTCATGCGTGCATCCATGGACAGGGAGCGGATGGCCGAGCCCCGGTATTCCAGGACGTAGCCCTGTCCCCCGCCGGTGCCAATCTTGGCAATCACGGCCAGGATGATGTCCTTGGATGTGACACCGGGCTTAAGTGTTCCCTCCACGTTGATGGCCATGGTCTTGAACGGCTTCAGGCTCAGGGACTGGGTGGCCATGACATGTTCCACCTCGGAGGTGCCAATGCCGAAGGCCAAAGCACCGAAGGCTCCGTGAGTGGAGGTGTGGGAGTCACCGCACACCACGGTCATGCCCGGCTGGGTCAGACCCAGCTGGGGCCCGACCACGTGCACGATTCCCTGTTCCTTGTCGCCCAGCGAGTGCAGGCGCACCCCGAATTCCTTGCAGTTATCCCGCAGGGTGTGGATCTGGGTACGGCTGGTCCGGTCCCCAATCGGCTTGTCAATGTCAAGCGTGGGAGTGTTGTGGTCTTCGGTCGCAATGGTCAGATCCGGGCGACGCAGCTTTCGACCGGCCAGGCGCAGCCCCTCAAAGGCCTGCGGGCTGGTGACCTCATGCAGTAGGTGAAGGTCAATGAAGATCAGATCGGGCTGACGCGCGGCTCCTTCGCCTTCTCCGCGACGCACAACGTGGGCGTTCCAGACCTTCTCGGCCAGTGTCACGGGTGACTGCTGCGCAGACATACGACACACTCCTTCAACTTGTTCTTCCTACAGTTTCCAGTGTGCCAGCGCTTGGGCGGAGATTTCCAATATACGGACTTGAATCTCAAATATTGAGATGGAAGGATGTCTTCCATGACAACTAGCAGCGGTGTCGGCGTGCTGGACAAGGCCGTCGCGATCCTCAACGCCCTGGAACAGGGCCCATTCTCCCTGGCCCAACTCGTGGATGCTACCGGCATCTCCCGTCCCACAGTTCACCGAATCGCCCAATCGCTGGCTCATCATGGCTTGGTTGGCCGGGACATGCACGGTCGTTTTGAACTCGGTAACCGACTGGTTGAATTGGCTGGGGCAGCAGGTGAAGATCGATTGGTCACTGCCGCCGGCCCGCTGTTGGTTCGGTTACGTGACCAGACCGGCGAAAGCACCCAGGTCTTCCGCAGGCAGGGGGAATACCGCGTATGCATCGCCAGCGCGGAGCGCCCCGTGGGACTTCGGGACACCATCCCCGTCGGTACGCAACTGTCCATGAAGGCAGGTTCAGCGGCCCAGGTGTTGTTGGCCTGGGAAGACAACGAGCGTCTGGTCGACGGGTTGCGCAGCGCCCGTTTCACTCCCACCATTCTTGCCGGGGTGCGCCGCCGCGGTTGGGCGCAGTCGCTGGGCGAACGCGAACCGGGTGTCGCCTCGGTTTCGGCGCCGGTTCGCGGACAGTCCGGAAGGGTGATCGCCGCCCTGTCCATGTCCGGCCCTATTGAGCGCCTGACCCGTCAGCCAGGCAAGATCCACCACGAGGCGGTCGTGCAGACGGCCGACGAACTCTCGGAGCTGTTGCGCGTCCAGGAGGACGCACCTGCGTACTAGCAGCACCCGGCAGCAGCATTCGGGGCAAGCCAGCGGTGATACCTGGCGCTGTGACCGGTCAGGAAAAGTGGTCAAACCCTTCGCTGGTCGACATTTGCTCACCATCAATGGTGATGGCGGTCCCCTTGCTGCCCTCCGTTGCGACCTCTCCGATGATGCTGAATTCCTCTGGAATGGTGGCATCCTTGGGGAAGGTCGCCAGCAATCCGAAGTCCTCTCCCCCATACAAAACCCAGTGCATGGCTTCCTCACCCAGGAAGTCAGCCGCCGGCTGCAGCCGGCGGGCAAAGTCGCCCAGTGGCTGGGAATCCAATGCCAGTGTCACCTCGCTGGCGGTTGCCAGACGCTGGGCATCAATCATCAGGCCGTCGGAAAGGTCAAGCATCGCGGTGGCGCCGGCTTCGGCAGCCCGCGGACCGGATTCCAGCGGTGGCACCGGGCGGCATTGGCCCTGCACCACGCGGCGCAGAGCACGGCTCCACGAGTGCTCGGAATCGGGTTTGTCCAGCAGCGCCAGGCCAGCCGAGGCCATACCAACTCGGCCAGCCACCGCCACGAGGTCCCCCGGCTTCGCTCCGCTGCGCAGCACCCGTCCCTTGCTGGTCTCTCCGAGCGCGGTGGTGGTGACGGAGATTTCCTTGGACAGCCCCAGGTCTCCACCGAGTACGGCGATCGGGTGTTCGCTCAGCTCATGCAGCGCCTGGGCGAACCCGCGGGCGAAATCCTCAACCCATCCGATGCTCGTCTTGCCGGGCAGCGATAGGGAGATGACCACGCCGGTGGGTTGGCCACCCATGGCATTGATGTCGGAGAGATTCTGGGCGGCAGACTTCCATCCAATGTCAAAGGCCTCATGCACCGCGCCACTGGGCCATTTCAGCCGAAAATCCTGGTCCTCGACGATGGTGTCCACGGTCACCAGGACTTCACCGGTGCCGATCTGCAAGACGCCGGCGTCATCCCCGGGGCCGAGCACGACACCCTGGGATTTGAAGATGGGGAGGATGACTTGAAGAATTCCGCTTTCGCCGATGTTTGCCACGGTGCGTTCGGAAGTCTGTACGTGATCAGTCACTCTAAACCTATTGCACTCTCTTTGCTGCTTGGCGAATCATTCCGGCGAAGCTGTTGTATCGATCCACGTGTTCCCCTGTTGGATCCACGACTTCCTGCCGCACGACCTGCGCTACTGACTTGTTCAAGTTCCCCAAGGCTTTCTTGCGCTTGATCCTAGCGAGTAGCCGATTGAAAATCGAGCCGCCAAGGCCAAGCACAATACCTACTAGGATACCGCCGAGCAGCAGCAGGGTGGGAATCGCAATTCCCTCAATTCGTGGTGGTTCGGGCAAGGAGAACTGCATGAACTGGGCGGCAGCCAGCGCGCCGAGCCACAGGGCACCTGCAGCGGCGAGCACAACGCTTACCCATTGCAGGATTTTGATCAGCGGCCACCACCAGGAACCTTTTTCCACTCCCAGCGGTGTCGAGGCAATCGCCAGGTCGATTGGCCCTTCCATCCGTTCTCCGGCCTTCGACATGTCATCCAGCAACGGTTGGCGCCAGCTTGGCGGCATTGGCTCGGTGGCCTGGTGAACATAGCCATCTACTGCCCGGTCAACCGCGGCCACCTCCCCCGCGGAGAGTTCTGGCCGCGAGGTCAGGGACAGGTCGCTGGGTTTCTCGTTTCGGCCCAGATTCATTCGCTGCAACGGGTCGTTTCGCAGACGGGTGAGCCAGGACGTCAACGGCCAGCCAGTACTCTTGGCGGCCCGCCAGCGGTAGGACGTGCCCACCGCGTCAGCGATTCTCTCGGTTCCGTGGGCCGCAGCCACGCTTCGCTCCAGCTGTTGTTGAGATGATTTTCCCGGTAGGGAAACCCGGGAAGCGGGAAGCTCCTCCTCCAACTGCCGGGCAATGGCGTCAACATCGTTGCGAATCCGCTGCGTTGCCAGTTCATGCCGTCGCATGACGGTGACAATCTGGCTTCGCACTTCCTCTACGCCTTCCCCGGTCAATGTTGAAGCCACCACGACTGGCACGTCCTTCAGCCCCTGGTCCTTCAGCAGGTTCTTCAGTGAGGCCAGGACGTCCTCCCGGTCGGCTGGTGAGAGGGTGTCGATTTGGTTCAGCACCACCATCAGGTTGCCTGCTTGGGCGCCCAGGCTGGACAAATAGCCGTGGTGGATGCTGGCATCAGCGTACTTTTGCGGATCCAGCACCCAAATGAGAAAGTCCACCTGCCCGGCAAGTCGTGCGGCGATCTGGTGATGTTCAACGGAGGTGGAATCCATGTCCGGCAAATCCAACAGCAGTAATCCGCTGGTGTGCGCCGCCTTGCGGCTGGAGGCCGCTCCCTGCAGCGGTTCACTCATGCTGTGGCGTTCTGGAACTTGCAGCCAATCGAGCAGTTCCGCCGCGTTCTCCGGCTTCCATACGGCGGCCACCGCGGCGCGGGTGGTGGGACGCACCACGCCGGTCAACGCGATATCCTGCCCAACCAGGGCATTGAACAAGCTGGACTTGCCGCTGCCCGTGGCCCCGAAGAGCCCGATGACGGTGTGCTCAGCCGACAGTTCCCGCCGTGCCGCTGCCTTGTCCAGCACCGCCTGGGTCTTCTCGTACTGGCTTAGATCCATAAAGTCGCCACCGAGTTCCAGCGCCTGGTTCAAAGCATTGATCTGCTCGGTCAGATTTGATGCGGCTCGCTGCCGTTTGCGCTCGCTCAAGAATTTCCTCCGTCCCGCCCCAGCACGCCGATTTGTTTGGCAAGCTCACTGGCAACACTTTGCTCTAGGACATGCTCCGTGGCACGGGTGTAGTTCCCCTCGTAACGTTCTATCAGGGCACGGCAATGTTCCTGGAGCAGGACGCTCGCCCGCTGTGACATGCGGCGCACAGCGTCTTCGCCGAAGATCGCCTCCAGCAGCTTTTGCCCAACGACTGCAGAACCGCCGGCGATTCCCACTTCCAGCCCGGTCAGGCCGGCGGTGGAGGCGAAGACCAGCACCATGAGCGCTACCGCCAGCCCGTTGACCCCGAAGGCGGCGATACGCGCGGTCTTGCGCTTGCCTGCCCCTTCCTTGCGGATCATATCCAGCACATCCCGCTGCCAGTCCCGGATCGTTTGCGCAGCATCCTCGGGAAGATCCGCCGACGGACGGGGAGAGTCAATATCCAGCAGCAGTTCGGTGCCCAGTGCGGAGTCAACCCACCGCCGGTCCACGTCCTGGCATGCCTTGGTGATTTCATTGACCAGCACCAGGTGGAGTCCGGTCTCAATAGCGCTCTCCACCTTCTTGGGGGTGGGTGGTCTTCCCGTAAAGAAACCGGTAACACGATCTCGGACCCGGCCCACGGTCCCCTCAAGACCACGCATCAGCTCCCCCGCACCGGCAAAGTCCTGCCATCTGGCCAGGATTTCGCCACGCAACAGGGAACCATCGTGCAGCGAGTCCTGGGTTCGCTCCAGGGCCAAGGCAAAGCGTTCCCCGACATACTCCTGAAGCGCTCCTACTTCCCTATCCTGCTCATGGGCTGCGGCCACCAGGGTGTCGAGGTCCTCCGCCAACTGCTCCAAGGCACCGCGTAGGGTTTGGGCCGCTACCCTCCGGCGCTCGGCCGCATCGGCGGCCAAGGACTGCAGCCAAGCTCCAAGCTGCTGGACTTCTCCGTAAGGAATCAGCCCCTCTTCGCTCAGCTCCGCTTCATGGATCACCTGCAACAGCTCCGGGTCAATCCCGTGGGCCTCCAGCAGGGCTGCCAGCTCAGGCACAATTTGAGACTCCGCACCATGCGGAACCCGGTTCAGGATCACCGAAACCGTCACCGAGCGGCGCCCCGCGGATTGCAGCAGCTGCCAGGGGACGGCGTCCGCGTAGCGGTTCGCGGTGGTGACAAAGATCCAGAGGTCCGCCGCGTTCAACAGCTGGCCGGCCAGTTCACGATTCTCATCCGCAATGGAATCAATGTCGGGAGCATCCAGTAGCGCCAGCCCCGATGGAATCCGTTGGTCGGCCAATAAGAGCAGTGCATCTGAACGCTGCAGACTTGAGGCGTCCTGGTACCCACTGCCGGTCAGCCGGGTCAGGGAGGGCAGGATTCTTGAGCCGGTGAACCACTGGTGGTCATCTGGGTGATGCACCAGCACAGGCGTGCGGGTCGTGGGACGCACGGCCCCGGTACGGGTAACCACATGTTGAAGCAGTGAATTGACCAGAGTCGACTTGCCAGCCCCGGTGGAACCACCGACCACGGTCAGCAGTGGCGCGTGGGCATTGCGGGCCCGAGGCAGGAGATAATCACCGATCTGGTTCCTGATCGTGGTTTTAAGTTCCCCGGGATCCCCGGTTCCCCACCGATAGCCGTGCACGAACATCAGCCGAGCCAGGATGTCCTCCAGCCCCACCAAAGTCCGCTCCAGCGCACTGGCTTGTCCTTCAGTGCTGTTCGGCTGCGGCTCTGGGTTCGGGCCAGTGGAAGATATCGGATCCATATGCCCATCTTGCCCGAAAGTGAAGTCAGGGCAAGAAGGCACACGCAGCGGGTACAACAAAAGCCACGGTTTCCCGTGGCTTTTGTTCATGCGTGACCCCAGCGGGATTCGAACCCGCGTTACCGCCGTGAGAGGGCGGCGTACTAGGCCGCTATACGATGGGGCCGCAAAACCCCGATGACTCGGGGAACCTAAGATGAAGAAAAACTTGTGACCCCAGCGGGATTCGAACCCGCGTTACCGCCGTGAGAGGGCGGCGTACTAGGCCGCTATACGATGGGGCCGCACGCTAAGAACTTCTTCTTAGCTCACCAAATAAATTTGGTGAAGCGCTGGGATACCAGGACTCGAACCTAGAATGACGGAACCAGAAACCGTTGTGTTGCCAATTACACCATATCCCATTGTGACCTGCGGCTTTTCGGAAAGCTCAGCGTTTCGAACTTTCCTGTTCGCCTCAGCACGAGATATAACTATACCGGCGTTTTCGGGAAGAAACAAATCGAGGGTGCCCCCGCTGCCCGAGCCGCCAAATCCCTTGAATTCTCGCCGATTTCAGGGGTTAGCCCGGCCAGATTTTCCACCCGCGCCGATTCGGAATTCTTGTGACGTGCCCCACGATCCGGCAAGACTGCCGACAGTCCGGCATTCCTTGCCCCCACCACATCGTTTATGGCGTTTTCGCCCACGTAAAGGGTCCTGCCCGGATCGGTTCCCAATTGCTCACAACCGGCCAGGAAGGGAGCTGCATCAGGCTTCGGGGCACCGGCGGTATCCGAACCGATAGCCACTTCGAACATGCCCAGTCCAGCAAGCCTCAGCTTCTCACGCTGATACGCCTCAACGTTGTTGCTCACGGCACCGAACGGGATCCCTAGAGGAAAGCGTCTCAAGGTGCTCTTGAACGTCTGAGAAGGCTTCCAGGCGCTTCGCACCGGGATTCGTACCTTTGCACTTAGCCTGTCAGCGCCAAGGCAATTAGCGCCGAAACTGAGGCGAGGCCATACGCCCTCTGAATGCGCAGAGTACGTTGTTCAGTTCGCCAGCCATGTAGCGCCGATAGGCGTGGGCTCCATCATCGGCGAAGTCCGCTGCAGCTTGTAACCGCAGCGCATAGTTCACGACGGAGAAATCGTCGTAGACCATTGCCAGGAACCCGTCGACCACAGCACTGCGCAAATCGACGAGTGTATCGTCAATATCAAAAAAACGCCCCCGACGACTCCCGAAAGAACGGGAGTGTCGAGGGCGTCAGCTGTTTCAGTCACAGTGGCGATAACCGATTCTAGCGGCCTTCACCAAAGGCCCGAAGCCGATTGAGGCTTGATTCCCTGCCCAGGATCTCCATGGACTCGAACAGCGGCGGTGAGACCTTCTTGCCGGAGACCGCCACGCGGGCCGGACCGAAGGCGTGACGCGGCTTCAGCTCCATCTCCTCGACGAGCTTTGCCCGCAGGGCTTCCTGGATGGCCGCTGCACTCCACTCGGTGAGCGGCTCCAGTGCCTGGATGGAGGCCTGGACAACCTCGCCGAGATTGGCCGGCATGCCCTTCAATGCCTTCTCATCCACGGTGATCTGCTCGTCGGCCAGGAAGAGGAAGGCCATTATGTCGGCCGCTTCTCCCAGCAGGCCCACGCGCTCCTGGACCAGTGGTGCTGCAGCATCCAGGATCTGTGCCTCCCGCTCGCTCAGTTCCTCACCGACCAGGCCCGCGGCCTGCAGGTAGGGAACAAGCCGGTCCCTGAAGTCCTGCGGCTCCAGCATGCGCACGTGGGTGCCATTGATGGCTTCGGCCTTCTTCTGGTCGAAGCGTGCCGGGTTGGAGAGCACGTCCTTCACGTCAAAGGCCTCAATCAGCTGCTCCCGGGTGAAGATGTCTTCATCCGCGCTCAGCGACCAGCCCAGCAGTGCCAGGTAGTTCAGCAGCCCCTCGGGGATAAAGCCGCGTTCCCGGTGCAGGAAGAGGCTGGATTCCGGATCACGCTTGGACAGCTTCTTGTTGCCCTGGCCCATGACGTAGGGCAGGTGACCGAAGCGCGGCATGTACTTGGCTACGCCAATGTCATGCAGCAACGCGTAGAGGGCGATCTGGCGCGGGGTGGATGAAAGGATATCCTCGCCACGCAAGACGTGGGTGATCCCCATCAGGGCGTCGTCCACCGGGTTCACCAGGGTGTAGAGCGGCTTCCCATTGGCGCGCACCACCACGAAGTCCGGGACCGAACCAGCCTTGAAGGTGATTTCCCCGCGGACCAGGTCAGTGAAGCTCAGGTCGGTGTCGGGCATGCGAACGCGCAACACCGGCTCGCGGCCTTCTGCCTTGAACGCGGCAACCTGCTCATCGGTCAGCTCGCGGTCAAAGTTGTCGTAGCCGAGCTTGGGGTCACGGCCGGCGGCTCGGTGGCGGGCCTCAATCTCCTCCGGGGTGGAGTAGGACTCGTACAGATGACCGGCAGCACGCAACTTGGCAATGACGTCCTGGTAGATGTCGCTACGCTGGGACTGACGGTACGGCTCGTGCGGGCCACCGACGTTCACCCCTTCATCCCAGTCGATGCCCATCCAGTCCAGCGCGTCCAGCAGCTGGTTGTAGCTTTCTTCGGAGTCGCGGTTGGCGTCGGTGTCTTCGACACGGAAGATCATCTTGCCACCGGTGTGCCGGGCGTAGGCCCAGTTGAACAACGCGGTGCGGATCAAGCCTACGTGCGGAGTGCCAGTTGGCGAGGGGCAAAAGCGAACCCGGACGGGAGTGTCATCGGTTACTGCGGGAATCAGCGATAGATCAATCATGATGACTTCATTCTATGCCCACTTCTGGCGGCCGCTCCATTCAGCGCTAGAAAGACCGCAAAGAGAAGCAGGACCTCTAGTTATCCAACCTAGAGGTCCTGCTCAAACTCTTTACTAACCGCGGTAAAGCGAAGACAGTTTCAATTCTCAGCGCCGGAAAATGTTGCCAAGACTACCGATTTCTTCGACCTCTACCTCGACGCGGTCCCCTTCACGCACCTCGCCCACGCCTGCCGGGGTGCCAGTCAATATCACATCACCCGGCAACAGCGTGAAGGCTTCAGAAGCTCGGGCAACAAGCTCGTGAACAGACCAAATCAGTTCGCTCGTGGAGCCGTCCTGCTTCACCTCGCCATTGACCCTGGTGACAATCCCAATGTCGTCGGGATTATCCAGCTCGGTCTCGATCCATGGGCCCAGGGGGCATGAACCATCAAAGCCCTTGGCGCGAGCCCACTGCAGGTCGCTGCGCTGGGCATCCCGGGCGGTCAGATCGTTGGCCGCCGTGTAGCCGAAGATGACTTCGGGCACTTTTTCCACGGGAACGTCTTTGCAAATGCGTCCGATCACCACGGCCAACTCCCCCTCGAAGGAGACTTCGTCGGAAAACGAAGGAAGCGTGACCGGTTCGTTGTGTCCCACCACGGAGGTGTTGGGCTTGAGGAACATGATCGGCTCCGGGGGTACCTCATTGCCCAGCTCTTCAGCGTGTTTGCGATAAGTGCGTCCGAAGGCCACCACCTTTGAGCGAGGAATGATGGGGGCCACCAGGCGGACATCCTCGAGCTCGTGGCTTTGTCCGGTCGGTTTGATCCCTTGAAAGAAGGGGTCCCCCGCCAGCGTGTGGACTTTTTGCTCTTCGACCACGCCGTACAGAGGGTCAGCGTCTACTACGAATCGTGCAATGCGCATTGCTTTACCTAGTTACTTTCTTTGGCGTTCTTGGGATCTGAGGCGCGTCGCGCCGCCTGAAGCAGCTCGTTATTAAGCTGCTCATCGGTAGCCGAAGAGTCTTCTTCCGGGAAACCGGTGGGATTGTTCTCCTGCCAGCGCCACATGTCGCGGACCATCTGCTCCAATCCACGCTCGGATTTCCAGCCCAGCTCGAGCCGCGCCTTAACTGGATCAGCATAGTTTTCGGCGACATCCCCGGGCCGACGCTCAACGATTTGATAGGGAATGTCTTTCTCCGCTGCCCGCCCAAAGGCCTCGATCACCTCCAGCACGCTGGAGCCTTCACCCGTCCCCAAGTTCCAAACAAAAGATCCGGTGCGGTCTGAAAGATAGTCCAGGGCGGCCAGGTGTCCGGACGCCAGGTCGACGACGTGGATGTAGTCGCGCACGCCGGTACCGTCCACCGTTGGATAGTCACCGCCGAAGACGTTGACCTGCTCACGGCGCCCGATCGCTACCTGTGCCACGTAGGGCATGAGGTTGTTCGGGATTCCCTGGGGATCTTCCCCGATACGACCCGACTCGTGGGCGCCTACCGGGTTGAAGTAGCGCAGGGCGGCAATGGACCAACGCTCATCTGCCGCCGCAAGCTCTTCAAGCATCTCCTCGATGTGAAGCTTGGTGCGCCCATACGGGTTGGTGGCGCTGCGCGGGGTGGACTCCACCAGGGGAAGCTCCGTCGACTCGCCGTACACCGTGGCCGACGAACTGAAGACCAGCTGACGGCATCCGGAAAGTTCCATGGCGTCCAACAGATTCAAGGTGCCGGTGACGTTGTTGCGATAGTACATCAGTGGCTTTGAGACCGACTCACCGACGGCCTTCAGTCCGGCAAAATGTATTACTGCATCGGGAGCTGCTTCAATGACAACCTCGTTTAGGCGATCAGCGTCCAGCAAATCAACGTTGAAGAAGCGAGGAGCCCGACCGGTGAGGGCAGAGACACGACGCAACGATTCAGGCGAGGAATTGCTGAAGTTGTCGACAACGAACACCTCGTGCCCTTCCTCGAGCAACAACAGAACGGTGTGGGAGCCGATGTACCCAGCTCCACCGGTGACAAGTACGCGCATCGTATTCCTTTAGCTTCGCGGGCGAATGGCTCGGACTTCAAGGAAAAGCCCGAGCCATTCTATCGATATTGCTTGCTCGTTAGGCCAGCTGCTCCAACCAGCCGTGACGGTCTTCCACCGTTCCCAGCTGGATGCCAAGCAGTTCCTCACGAATGGCCATGGTGACTTCCCCGGCAGCGGCCTGGGGGTCCCCAATGATCTCGTCCCCATTCTTCAGAACACCGATCGGGGTGATCACGGCCGCGGTTCCGCAGGCGAAGACTTCGCTGATGTCACCACTGTTGACTCCTTCACGCCATTCATCCAGGGTGATGGTTCGTTCCTCGACCTTCATCCCGCGGTCCTTGGCGAGCTGCAGCACCGATTCACGGGTTACGCCCTCCAAAATGGTTCCGGTGAGAGCCGGGGTGACCAGCGTTCCATCCTTCATGACAAAGAACACGTTCATTCCGCCAAGCTCTTCGACGGCATTGTTGTTAAACGGATCCAGGAAGAGTACCTGCTTGCATCCGTTGGCCTCGGCTTCCATCTGGGCGACCAGGGAGGCAGCGTAGTTGCCGCCGCACTTGGCATTGCCGGTGCCGCCGCGACCGGCGCGGGCGTACTTGGTGGAGACCCAGATGGACACCGGCTTCAGCTCGCCGCCGAAGTAGTTTCCGGCTGGCGAGCAGATCACGCGGTAGGACACTTCGCGTGCTGCCCGCACCCCAAGGAAGGCCTCGGTGGCGATCATGAACGGGCGAATGTACAGCGACTCGCCTTCTTCGGAAGGAACCCACTGAACATCTGCCTTCACGAGCCTGCGCAGGGACTCCACAAACAGCTCCTCGTCGAGCTGCGGAAGGGCCAGACGGGCCGCGGAGCGGTTGAGACGCGCGGCGTTCTTGTCGGGCCGGAAGGTCCAGACGGTGCCATCTGCATGGCGGTAGGCCTTCAGGCCTTCGAAAATTTCCTGCCCATAATGCAGCACCGAGGCGGCCGGATCCAGGGCAATGGGCCCGTAGGGTTCAATTCGTGCATCATGCCAGTTGCCGCCCTCGCCATTTTCGTTGGAGGTCCAGTCAATCACGGCGGTGTGATCCGTAAAGAAGTCACCGAAACCCGGGTTCGCCAAGATGCGGGCGCGCTCTTCGTCGGTGGCGCGATTCGTTGAGAGATGTTCGGTGAATTCCATATCGACCTAGGACTTCCTTAATTCGGTGACGAAAAACGGGTGCCCACGCCTAAAGCGGAACACCCGTTCGTGGTTGCGCCCATCAGGGAAGATTCACTTCGCCAGCTGGGCTTCTATGTGTAGCTTATGCCAGCAGTGACACAATTGCATCGCCGATTTCGGCCGTGGTGCGCTGATCGGTCAATTCCTGCCGTGAGGTGATCTCTTTTTCGACAGCCTGCTCAACCGCGGCGGCTTCCTTGGATAATCCCAGGTGGTCAAGCATCAACGACACGGACAGGATCGCTGCCGTGGGATCGGCTTTCTGCTGCCCGGCGATATCCGGCGCAGAGCCATGCACCGGCTCGAACATGGACGGATAGGTCCGGTCCATGTTGATGTTGCCGCTGGCGGCCAAGCCAATGCCCCCGGTGATGGCACCGGCCTGATCGGTAAGGATGTCGCCGAAAAGATTGTCGGTGACAATGACATCGAACCGGGAAGGGTCGGTGGTCAGGAAGATGGTGGCGGCATCCACGTGCAGATAATCGTGGGTCACCTCCGGGAAGTCCGCTGCCACGGCCTCGACCGTACGACGCCATAAATGTCCGGCATGTACGAGGACATTGTGCTTATGCACCAGCGTTACGTGCTTGCGAGGGCGTGCCGCAGCTCGGGTGAAGGCATCACGCACCACGCGCTCCACGCCATAGGCGGTGTTGACCGAGACTTCGGTGGCGATTTCGTGGGCCGTATTCGTTCGTACCGATCCCCCGTTGCCGACATATGGTCCCTCGGTGCCTTCCCGCACCACGATGAAGTCGATGTCGCCAGGGTTGGCCAGAGGGCTCTCAATTCCCGGGTACAGCTTGGCTGGCCGCAAGTTCACAAAGTGATCGAGGGAAAAGCGCAGCTTGAGCAGCAGTTCACGTTCAATAAGCCCGGAAGGGATGCGGGTATCCCCCGGCGCGGCACCGACGGCTCCGAAGAGGATGGCGTCGTGCTTCTTGATTGACTCCAGGGTTTCTATGCTCAGGCTTTCCCCCGTGGCCAGCCAGTGCTCGGCTCCCAGTGCGTAATCCGTGAGTTCGACCTGTGTGGCGCTGGCGCTGGTGGCAACTTTCAGAACCTTAACGGCTTCGGCGACAACCTCGGGCCCTATGCCGTCCCCGGGTATGACTGCAATCTTCAATACGTTTCCCATGTTTAGATCCTAACCGGAGGAATCCAACATGTGAGAAGTTATCTCATCATATGAACTCAGCTGTATTCTCCTCTTATTTTCAACCCTTGGCATGAGGTCTGCTCTGCTTCTGTTCAGTACCCTGAGAGGAACAGTAGGAAAATCACGAGTGGGCACCTTTTCTTGGAACTCTTAAGTCTTCACCGGCGCATCGATCAGTGGGTGCGGGACAACCCGTATCGCATGGATGCCATTGCCGGGTCCTTCTACACACTCTTCTGCCTAGTCGGCAGCTTCGGCCTGGTCTACGGAGTGGGAACATCCGTTGTTGTTCTGATTGCGTTCCTACAGTCGGCGCCGCTGATTGTCAGACGACGTTTTCCCTGGCCAGCCACCGTACTTGTCGTTATCGGCCACCTTTTGCAGCTGTTGCACGGCAACTACTTTTTGCCCTCGCAATTTTCAGTGCCAATCCTCGTCTACACCATGGCCAAATACGGCAAGCGCTGGCAGTCACTGACCACTCTGGGCATAGGGATCTTCGGCGCGCTGGCAGCAACTGTGCGGATGTTCTCCAATCTGCCCTATGCTCAGCCCCTCTCCTTTGACACCTTCGTATCCTTCGTGGGGCTCTCCTTGATTGTCCTGGTCTCCTGGACGTTTGGTGACTTGGCAAGGACACGCAGACTGACAATGGATGCCCTGCGCGACCACGCCAAGCGGCTGGAACTGGAACGCCAGTACGAACGTGACTTGGCGGCCTCCGATGAACGAAACCATATTGCGCGTGAAATGCATGACATCGTGGCCCACTCACTGTCGGTCATCATCACTCAGGCCGATGGCGCACGTTATGCCGCCGCGAAGGATCCGCAGGTCGCCATCGACACGTTGAAAACCGTCGCCGACACGGGGCGTTCGTCGTTGCGGGAGATGCGGCGTCTGCTCGGAGTACTCCGAACGGGCCACGGAGCAGACAACCGGCCACTGCCCACGCTGGCAGATATCCCTGACCTGGTTGGCACCGTCAGGCGCACGGGCTTGGAAGTGCATTTGGCGTTGCAGGGAACGCCGCGACGCTCCCTTCCCGCTGGCGCAGAGCTCACCGGGTATCGCTGTGTGCAGGAGGCTCTGACGAACGTAGTCAAGCACGCTGGCGCCAGCGCGAGCGCCGAAGTTTCCCTCTCCTGGGGAACACGAGGCCTGGATATCAGCGTTGAAGATGATGGACGAGGTGCCGGAGCCCTATCCAGTGAAGGTACCGGACAGGGGTTACGAGGCATGGCCGAGCGAGTTGCCCTATACGATGGGGAATGCGCGGCTGGCCCGAAACCGGGTGGAGGTTTCAAGGTCTCAGTTTTCATCCCTTACTCGGAGGACTAAAAACACGTGGGCGATACAGAGCAAATCAAAGTCGCATTGGTTGATGACCAGCTGCTGGTGCGTAGCGGCTTTCGAATGCTGATCAACTCCCAAGACGACATGGAAGTGATGGCGGAGGCCGCCAACGGCCGGGAGGCGTTGGCGTCGACGCTGTTGCCTACCGCTGATGTGATCCTCATGGATGTACGAATGCCGGAGATGGACGGCATTGAGACCACAGAACACCTTCTCCACGGAGAAAAGTACCCGGGAGCAGCTCCGAAAGTCATCGTGCTGACGACTTTCGATATGGACGAGTACGCACTCAATGCCATTCAGGCCGGCGCCAGTGGGTTCCTGCTCAAAGATGCCCCTCCGGAGGAACTTCTGGAGTCCATTCGAACTGTGAATCGAGGCGATGCCGTGATCGCGCCGTCCACCACCCGACGCTTGCTAAACCACATGGCGCCGATTCTGAAACGCAATGCGCAGCCCAATGCCAACCTGCAGGCTCTCGTTGATTCCTTAACCCGACGGGAGCGCGAAGTCTTCGAAATGATCGCCGCCGGACGATCGAATCCTGAAATCGCGCAAGATCTCTTCCTATCTGAAGCGACCGTGAAGACGCATGTAGGACATATTCTCTCTAAGCTCGGAGCGCGTGATCGGGTTCAAGCTGTCGTCATCGCCTACCAAACCGGCGTGGCCACTCCCTGACGGTCGTGGCTCGTGGCTATGTAAATCGCAGTCCCTAAAGATCCAGCCCTGGCACATGTGCCAGGGCTGGATCTTTAGCTTGCGGAGTTTACTTGGGCTCTTCGTACCTCGGGAACACCGGGCTCGGTGCCGGCAACTCGGTCCCCGGAACGAGCGCCTTGTCGAAGTTCTCAAAGGTGCGGGCAGATCCGCTACCCACAGCCAAGAGATCTAGCATGGCCGTCATGGTTTGGGGCAGTACCGGCTGCAGCAGAATGGCCACCTGGCGGACCACCTCGAGGGTCACGTAAAGCACCGTCTCCATGCGGGCCGGGTCGGTCTTCTTCAGCTTCCACGGTTCTTGTTCGGCGAAGTAGGCATTGGTATCACCCAACACATGCCAGATCGCCTCCAGCGCACGGCTGAACTCCTGCCGTGCGAAGTAGTCACGAGTGGTGTCCAAGAGCGCCGCGGCGGCTTCCAATTCCGCTCGGTCAGCATCGTTGAACACCCCTGGTTCCGGTACCGCTCCCCCACAGTTTTTGGCCACCATGGACAGTGAACGCTGTGCCAGGTTTCCGAAGTTGTTGGCCAGGTCGCTGTTGATTCTCGCAACGATCGTTTCGTGGTTGTAGCTGCCGTCGGCACCGAACGGGACTTCACGTAGGAAGAAGTAGCGTACTTGATCGAGCCCGTACTGCTGGACAAAGTCATCCGGGGAGACGGTATTACCCAGTGACTTTGACATCTTCACACCGTTGTTGTGCAGAAAGCCATGGATCATGATGCGCTTCGGCAACTCCAGCTTCGCGGACATCAGAAAAGCAGGCCAGTAGATGGCGTGGAAGCGAGAAATGTCCTTACCAATGACATGGACATCGGCTGGCCAGAACTTCTTGAATGAAGCGGCCTCGACATCAGGGAAACCGGCACCGGTCAAGTAGTTGGTCAGCGCATCCACCCAGACGTACATGACGTGCTTGTCATTACCGGGAACCGGGATGCCCCAGTCGAAAGTCGTGCGTGAGATCGAAAGGTCAGTCAGCCCACCTTCAACAAAGCGGATCACTTCATTGAAGCGAGACTTGGGAGCACCGAATTCTTCCTGCTCCGCGTAAAGCTTCAGCAGCTTCTCCTGGTACTTGGAGAGGCGGAAGAAGTAGGACTCCTCCTCGGTCCAGGTGACCTCGGTATCGGTTTCAACGGCGTAGCGAACCCCGTCTTCACGCAGTTCGGTTTGTTCCTCCGTGTAGAAGGCTTCATCACGCACCGAATACCAGCCCGCATAGGCATCGAGGTAGATATCTCCGTTGGCTTCCATACGGCGCCAGAGTTCCTGCGCTGCAGCATGATGGTCAGCATCGGAGGTACGGATGAATCGGTCGTAACTGATTCCCAGCTCATCATTCATCGCCTGGAAGGCATCGGAATTACGCTGGGCCAGTTGAGCGGGCGAGATGCCTTCGCGCTCAGCCGTCTGCATCATCTTCTGGCCGTGCTCATCGGTGCCGGTCATGAAGAAGACGTCGTATCCATCCAGACGCTTGAAACGCGCCATGGCATCGGTTGCCACTACTTCATAGGCATGACCAATATGAGGCGTGCCATTGGGGTACGAGATTGCGGTGGTGATGTAATAGGGTTTCTGCTGCGAAGTCACGTTAGTAATTTACCTTAGTTGCATGGTTGTTCAGGAGTCAGAGTCGCTGTCTGACTCTTAGGTGTACTTGTCCAGCGAGCTCCAGAATGCTCCGCGCAGGACGCGACGGATCTGCTGCTGGTCGGTTTTCCATTCACCGATAACTTGGGCACAGTCCTTTAGCAGCGTCCGATCGATCTCGGGGGGCAGCTGGGGTCGATCGGCCATAAGCTCCACCAATTCAAGTTGCGTCGTGCTGGCGAGCCAGGAATTTGCGACGTTGGCACCAATTTCCTGGGCGACAGCCATTTCTTCTTGCTCATACGCAGCTTTGCCCTGGAAACCCGACTTTTCACCGCCGCTGGAGTAGATAACTTCCGACTCGGCTATCTGCTCCCGCCCTTGCGCCTGGCTGACGTTCTTCAGTCTCTGCGCCATAATCGCCGGGGTGGGAGCAGCAGCGGGCTTTGGTTCTGATGCGGCGATCTCGGTGGGGGCGGCCGCGATGGTCGCGGACTCAGAGGCGTGATGATCGTCCCACTCAATGACCTTCGTAAAGGAACTGTCCAACAGTTGGTCAGGAATTGTCTCAATGGCGTCTGCAGTTAGTGCTAGGTGCTCCGCGACTGAGGCCACTCCCAACCGGCTCTCGTCCCGCCGTACACCTAAAAGGACGACCTTCATACCAAGGTCCTGGGCCTCTTCGACCGCTTCGGCGAGATCGTCGTCTCCTGAAACCAGATATGCAACGGATGCGGCGCCATGACGCGCAACGCCGACAAGGTCCAGCGCCAGACGCAGATCCACGCCCTTTTGCTCGCCGTTATAGGAGATACGGCCAAGGCGAACCTTAACACCGGGAATGAAACCAATGCGTTTGTGCTGCTCCGTGAACAGCCCGTCCTTGGACGCGTCGTACCAGTAGACGCGCAGATTATTCAGGCCGGTATTTTTCTTAACCGTCTGGACTATCCCTTTGATCAGGGCTTCATAATGAATGGTAAACGCCGATCGAAGCGTGGTACCCGCAGCGCGGTGCCCACCTAAGGAGAGAAGAAAACCTGCATCAATAAATATGGCCGATTGGTTCATCATACGTCGATCCTACTAAGCGGTACTGTTGAACCCTGCATGGCCCTTCGGGCAGGCAAAAAGAATCGAGGCCGAGATCGTAAAATCTCGGCCTCGATTCCACGCAAACGGACTAAATGCTGGCCGCTCGCATCAGGTCTTCCGGATCCGGCAACTTCGAATCAAAGTCCTCCATGCGGATCCCCACGCCAAGCAACTCTGCGATTGCTGCAACGGTTCGTTCAGAGGCCTTGCCGTCACCATAGGGGTTTACTGCGTTGGCCATCTCATCGTAGGCATCCTGGTTGTGCAGGAGTTCGGTTACCGACTCGAAGATACGCCCCTCGTTGGTGCCGATCAGCTTTACGGTGCCTGCCGCGACTGCTTCGGGCCGCTCGGTGTTCAGACGCATCACGAGAACCGGCTTACCGAGGCTTGGTGCTTCCTCCTGCACTCCCCCTGAGTCGGTGAGCACTAGCGTTGCGGCATCGATGATGCGAGTGAACTCACCATAAGCCAGCGGCTCGGTCAGGGTGATGTTCGACAGGCCGTCAATTTCCGGCAATAGAGCTTCACGCACAGCAGGATTGCGGTGCATTGGCAGGATAAATTCGACATCCGGCTCAGCGGCGGAAAGCCGGGCCAGCGCCCGACCGATTCCGCGCATCGGCTCACCCTGGTTTTCACGACGGTGTGTCGTCACCAGAACAATGCGCTTGCCCGAGTTTACAAGATTCTCAAGTGTGGGATCAGAAAACGGAACTTGTTTTTCCACCACCGTCAGAAGAGCATCAATCACCGTATTACCAGTAATGACGATATCGTTCTCGCGGAAGGTCTCTCGTACCAGGTTGTTCTTGCTCAGCGAGGTCGGTGCCAGGTGTAGGCTGGCAATCTGACTCGTGAGTTTGCGGTTAGCTTCCTCGGGAAATGGTGAGAAAATGTCGTAGCTGCGCAAGCCTGCTTCAGCGTGAACGACGGGAATGCCGCGGTAGAAAGCGGCAATGGCGCCTGCAGTGGAGGTGGTCGTGTCGCCCTGAACGACTACTGCATCCGGCTTTTCCTTTTCGAAAATCTCATCCAACCCGCTGATGGTTTTGGTCAAAAGACCGTTGAGGGTCTGGCGAGGTTGGATGACATCAAGGTCATAGTCGGGGGTAATGTCGAACAGCTCATTAACCTGATCGAGCATCTCACGGTGCTGACCAGTAACGGTCACGACACATTCAAAACCTTCGGAGTCCTTGAGCGCCTTCACGATTGGGGCTACCTTGATGGCTTCGGGACGTGTGCCGTAGATCGGCATGATCTTCTTCATGGGGATGAGTACCTTGTCGTCTAAGGGGCTTTAGCGCCACAGGCCGCGCGTATCAACAACAGCTTTTCCAGCCAGCGCGGTCGCGGGAACAGCCTTGAACTGGTCGTGATCGACCAGCAACGTAACGACGCTCGCATCCTGCAGGGCGTCCTCGGTGGACACCATGGTCAAGTTGGAGATATCGCCCAGCTGCTTTGGCAGCACTTCCACGTGTGGTTCAACAGCTAAAAACTCAACGTCCGGATTGCCTTCTGCCAACTTTCGGGTGATGGCGATCGCCGGCGATTCTCGCATGTCATCGATGTTGGCTTTGAAAGCCAGACCCATAACGGCCACCTTGCCGTTAAAGTCTTCCGCCTTGGTGGCCTCCTTCACCTTGTTAATGACCCAGTTCGGCTTTGCGTCATTAGTATCACGGGCCATTTTAATGAGGCCAGATTCTTCAGGGGCTGCCGCGACGATGAACCATGGGTCAACAGCGATGCAATGTCCTCCCACGCCTGGACCTGGCCGCAAGATATTGACGCGCGGGTGACGGTTTGCCAGATTGATCAGTTCCCAGACATCGATGCCTAGCTTGTCGGAAATGACGGAAAGTTCATTAGCGAACGCGATATTGACATCGCGGTAGGAGTTTTCCACCAGTTTGGCCATTTCGGCCGTCTTGGCGTCGGTGGTCAGGATGGCTGCCTCGCAGAAGGTTTCGTAGAGTTCGCGGGCCTTATCTGCAGCTTCCGGAGTGATGCCGCCGACAATGCGATCGTTGGTGACCAGCTCTTCCATAACGTACCCGGGAAGGACTCGCTCAGGGCAGTGTGCGATCAGCAGGTTGTCTTTGGAGAGGTCTGGACGCTTGGAAAGCAGATACTCGGCCATGTGCTCGGTCGCGCCTGGAGGTGAAGTTGACTCAAGGATGACCAGCTCCCCACCCTTGAGCTTCGGGGCGATTCCGTCGGCGGCGGCTTCAATGTAAGAAAGGTCGGCCGAGTGGTCCTCGTTGAAAGGGGTGGGTACAGCGACGATGTAGGCTTCGGCTTCAGGAGTCTCAAAGCTTGCACTCAACGTACCCTGCGAGACGGCCTCCGCGACAAACTCGCCCAGGGCTGGCTCGACGAACGGAACTTCGCCTTTGTTGACAGCTTCAACGGTTCGAGTCGAGACATCGACGCCTTTTACCGTGATTCCCTTGGATGCCAGGATCGCGGCTGTGGGCAAACCAATGTAGCCCAAACCGATAACTGCAACTTCCTTTATGCTGTTCACTAAAGTCGCTTTCTCTCAGGTGCGTGATTACGGCCGCCGCAACGGCTATCCAATGATGCACGCTCGGCTCAGGGATCTGTCAGCAGGGCCTTAAGAACCTTATCGCAATTCAGCCCCGCAGGTCACGAGGGTTTACTTATTAGGTTCTCGTAGATCTCGCTTAAACGATGCGCATTCGAGGACCACGTGCGCGTGCGAAGAACGAAGTCCCGGCCTGCGCGCCCCATACGAGCCGCCTGATCAGGACGTGATATTAGATCCGAAATGGCTGCCGCCCAAGCGTTGATGTCCTCAGCTTTGATCAGGTGACCATTCTCACCGTCTCTGATCAGCTCTCCAAGAGCAGGAAGATCCGAAGCCAGCACGGGAACACCGCTGGCAAGAGCCTCCACAGGTTTGAGCGGCGTCACAGACCGTGTCACTGCCAAGTTCTGACGGGGAACAACAAAAGCGTTCAGGCTGGCGTGGTATAAATGCGCGTCGTCCCTGGGTACCCGGCCTGGGAACCGGCAGATTGCCTTGATTCCTAGTTCTTGGGCGAGATTGCGGAGGTTTTCCTGTTCTGTGCCATCTCCGACGATCAGTACACGCAGCGAAGGGTGGGACGGGGCGAGTAATGCGGCTGCCTTCAGCAGCGTGTCCAGTCCTTCGTAAGGGACTAGGCTGCTGACCGTACCGACGTAGAAGGCGTCCGATTCCAGGGACACCTTGGCCCTGGCTATGAGCCGTGGCACTGGAGCTTCAAGAAACTTGTCCCCGATTCCGTTGGGAAGGACTGTGATGTTCTCTTCGGCAACGCCAGCGGTTACGAGGTTCAATTTCATGTGCTCGCCCAAGGTGACCACATGATCCGCCGCTTGAGCCGCCTCGGCCTCGCGCGCTTGGAATAGCCGGTACCGTTCCGTGTCGTGCGCCGAGTCCGGACGCATCGAAGCCCAGGTGTCGGCCAGCTGACCGCGCACTTCATAAACCCATGGCAGGCCGGTCGCGTCGGCTACGGCGCGCACGGATACCGCGTTGCTGAAGTCCGTGGTTGTATGCAATACCGACGGTCGGGATTCGGTGACCAGCTTCATCAGTTCATCGCTCTGCTGCTGCAGTCGTCCCTTCATATCGGTACGTGCAGGAAAGGACGATACACGGTGATAGGTGACAGCGTCGACGGTTTCCCGCGGCGGCGCCAGCAGATGTCCGATATTCGCGGGATAATTAATTCGGGTGGCAACCGACGCTCGCCAACCGGCGTCGGGAAGCGAGGCAACTGTAGAATGGGTGCGTTGAGCATAACCACTGCCCGTGTACGGCAACGAATTTGTCGCGAAATACAGCACCTGGTTGTCGCGGCCACTAGTCCCGTTTCCTTCTGGTGCAACGACTGGCTTCCACCCGGAGAGTACTTGCAGTTCGCTCTCATAGTGACGCAGTTGTCGAGAGGCACCGTTGTTTGAGAGGACTTCCACCGCTTCGCGCAGGTTACCCATGTGCCACGCCATACGGGCCCGGACACGAGCCGTCGCCTGGTCAGCGTCAATCTGGTCAAGGATACGCTGAGCCTGATCCCACTGGTGTACAGCAATGCAGACATTAGCCAGCGCCAGCCCATCGGAACTTTTGCGATTAGTATCTGCGAACCAACGCTCGGACACCAGGAGTATGCGGCTGGTGTCTTCAGCGAGCATACTTTGCAGCACCTCACGTCGTGTTTTGCTCATTGGTATGTAAAGGACGGATCGAAAGATCCGCCGTAGGACCGGATTCTTGAATTTTCGCACAACCTGCAGCGCGAAGAAACTTGGATCATCCGTGATGTTCGCATATACCAAACCAACGGTATTGACGAGATTGCGGAGGGTGCTCCGTGGGTGAACAGGCATGATCTCTACTTCGATTCTTGATAGCGGTCTGTCAGCAGTTTGAGTTCTCGTAGGTATTGCTGCCCCAGGGTAGGCAAGGCCGCATTTCGTCGCACCCACTGGGAACCGGCGAGCCCTGTCGTCAACCGGCTACGTTCTGAGTACAGAGTCAAAAAGTGTTCGGCCAACACCTGGTGCGATTGCTCAATGACCTGGCCTGACCCCGAGGCACGGATGATCTCCGCTGCTTCACCTTTCACCAGGCCGGTAATGTGGCGATCCAGGAACAATAGCTCGTAGAGCTTCGACGGAATGGTGTGGTCAAAGCTATCCCAGTCCGAACGTAAGGTGACTAGACATGTGTCGGCCCAGGCATAATTATCCAGGACGCTGGGACCATAGACTGGATTTCTGAAGTCGACATCAACGCCGAGTCCAGCAGCGAGTTCTTGCAAATTGGTTTTCTCGGTCCCCTGACCGACAATCCGAAGTTCTACTTTGCCCTCTGCCAAGGCGGCAGCGCGAATCACCAGATCAAGACCTTGGCTCCTGCCCAGGTTTCCCAAGTAGAGTACACGCAGCTTCTCGCCGCGTTGCGCTGCCACCAGTTTCATGCCGTATCTGTCGATGTCAACGCCGTTGGAAATAGTGACTGCTTTCCTTGCGCCCTCAGACGTCAGTTTTTGCGCGAAGCCCTCGGATACAGTAACTACAAGGTCACTGCGTTGAATCATGAATGTCAGAATTCGAGAAACCAAAGGCTCCAGCCAGGATATGCGGAGAACTTGTGAATCCTGTAATAGGTCGGGCCAAGCATCACGAAGGTCTACGACAAACGGTGTTCGGCGTATTCGGCTCACGAGGTAACCCACGGCGAGGGTGGGAATCGCCGGCACAGTGGCGATTACGACCTGTGGCTTTGGTGTTCGAAGTGCTGTGGGAATACTGCGCAATGCATCTATCGCATGCTTGAGCAGCTTGCCCACCATGGTGCCGGACTTACCGATGGACGGGTAACGGTACACCGTTACACCTGCTGGAGGTGCTGATCGATGCGAAATTTTGAAGAAATACTGATCGAACACACTCGGAGCCACCACATCAATCTGGTGACTAGCAGATGCAAACTCCCGGGAGAATGCGGCCCATCGCTTCTGCGGGGGAGAAATATCGGGCCAAAAGGAATGCGTCAGCAGCAGTATACGCACCCGTTACATTCCCTCCCCCGTGTTTCCCCGTCGTCAGCCGGATTCCTAGAAGAAAATATGGCTGTCATTCTTACCAAACCATTGAATAGTACCAGTGGACGTGAGTTCAGCATCGCTCAAATTCCACGTGTGGTTGTTTCCATCACCGGCACGCATCTGCAGGAAATTGAAACGATCTGCCGAGTAGATAGTGCCGCCGTTGGCGGCAACATCACGGAGGAATTGGGTGTCCTCCCCTCGACTGCGGGATTCGAATGGTGTGGACTTGAATACAGTCGCATGACCCAGCATTGTTGGGCCCATTACCAGGTTGGTAAAGCGGTGCTCCCGCTCCGCAAACCGTAGGAGTGTAGCGTCGGACTGCCCCAGGTACATGTAATGGGCCTGCTTGCCGACGACGGATGCGCCGCTGTAACGCAGCGCCGATACCTGATCGAAAAGATAGTGCTCGCCGTAAAGATCGTCATCATCCATTTTGGTAATGAAGTCACCATCGCATAGATCCACGGCTTGATTCAGGCATTCACCCAAAGAAAAATCCTCACCGGCCCGCACCAGCTTGAAGTTCTCAATACCAACAGCTGACACTTTGGAACGGAGCTCGTGATCATCTACCTGGAACTTGTGCGCCACGAGGATGAGTTGAACTTGCACACCCCACTGCATCGCTACCGTGCGAATGATGTGGTCGATCTGTGCCGGGCGGATCGTTGAGACCACGATACTGACTGATGGCTCGTAAGCCATGCTCAGAGGATTTGGATCTTCCTCATCGATACCGATCTTCTTGGCGACCGCTCTGGCACGGTGTGCGTAGGTGTGTTCGGACCAGATCCGCCGCTGTCCAAGGTGTACGGTCCGGTCTCGCAGCTCGGGGCTTCGGGTCAGACTCCGTATTGCGTGAGCGGCAGCTTCCTGGTTCGCGACTTCGACCACCTCATTTGGAGCAAAGAAGTTGCCGATCGCTGTGCTCGGTGCTGAGATTACGGCAGCACCAGCTGCAGTGATCTCAAAGATTCGCCTAGCGCACATGCTTGGTGAATCAACCACTGAATTCACGTTGAGGAATACGCTGTAGTACTTGTGTGCAGTCAGCATTTTCTCATAGGGAAGCGACCCCACAACGTGCTTATTGAACGGTTCTGGGAACTGATACTTTTCATCGCCGCCCAATTGCCGCGAGAAGATGTCGAAACCTGATTCCAAGCGCGGCGCGACCATCTCTGCCCCACCCAGAACGATATTCATTTGCTCGCGACGTTCCGGAAACTTGTGAGCGAAGTACATCCCGGCAAAAGCTACATCCCGACGTGGCTGAGGCAACGGTCTCACAGGATTGTGGAAGGCAGGCTGAGCCGCGAAACTGAGAGCCTCGATCCTTCCATGCCCAAGCACCTGTTGGTAGCGCGGAATCATGCGCACATCCGACGTAAATACGAAGTCGAATAGTTTGGCCGTATCCAAGAAGTCTTCGAAGTGCGGCGGGTCCTCCTTGTTCCAGAAAACCGTTGGAATGTTCTTCGACTTGAACGCTTCGACCATTTCAATGAATGCGGGGCGGGGAGCTGTAGGTCCCGTTAAGTGATACTGCCAAGCTTTTCTATTGCCTGCCCACGCGGACTCCACGAAAAGGAAATCAAAATCCCCTGTGGCCAGTTCTTCTTCCCAAGTACTTGGCTTGACGAAGACACAGTTCCATTCCGGGGACCAGGCCTTAGCACTAAAATCGTCGAGAATCACTGCCACCGTTAATGCCTTATGCTGCGCGTATCCGGTGGACATCAACGTATCTGGCAAGCGGATCCCGATGGCTTTCTCAACGTCGGAAAGCTGTCCGGACTGCACGGTAGCAGTCCTGCGCGCGTAGGACCGGCGTTCGGCCCATTCACGTACCTGCTCGGGCCCCCCGTTCCGTAGGTGCCATAGAGCCTTTCGAACCTCGCTAATTGCCTGTTTCACTGCACCACCATACGTGTTTCGCTAGAAGACCAGATCAAATTATACTCAACGCGCGGAGGGGTCTGGTGGAGGAGGAAGCGACAGTTCCTGTTAGGCCGCGAGGGCCAAGTCCTTGCTCATCATCGTCTAGAACTCGATCGAAGTCAAACGCCCCAACCGAGCCTAACGACAACGCCGGTGATACGTCCGCTCGATCCACGTCAGGATCGCGATGCGCAGCTCTTCGCACGAGGCCCACGAACGCCGGTCCAGCACGTTCTTCTGCAACAGACTGAAGAACGATTCGATCGCCGCATTGTCACCGCACGACGCGACTCTTCCCATAGACCCGACGTGATTATTGCAGGCGAGCTCGCGACGCAGTTTCCTGCTTCGAAATTGCAATCCTCGACCGGAATGGACGATGCAACCCTTCACGTTGCCGCGTCTGGCCATAGCGTTTCGGAAGGCGCGCACGGCAAGCGAGGCTTTCATCTTTGAGTCAATCCAGTAGCCGACAATCCTGCCACTGAAGGCGTCCTTCACCGCACAGAGATACAGCTTACCTTCCGCGGTTTTATGCTCAGTGATATCGGCCAGCCAGGGCTGGTTCGCACTGTCTGCGACGAACTGATGGCGTTCACGACCGTCCTCGTCGATGACGACGCAGAGGCCGTCGTGAACGGCGGGGCCGGGCTTCTTGCCGTTCTTGCCGCGCTTCTTCCCGAACACGCTTCACCAGCCATTCGACGAGGCAATCCGCCACGCGGTTCAGTCTGACATGACTTCGCCATACTCAACGCGGACCTTGTCAGCCAGGAGCCGATACCCGAACTCGGGGTCCTCATGATGCGCGTCGAACAACGCGTTTGCTCGGTACGCCTCGTCGAGTTCGCGCCGCGTGATGGGATTCTTCTTCCAGCGGTAATAGGGCGAGCTTGAGTACCGGCACGACACCGCGACGGGGATTGCGTCTTCGGCGAGCTCGATCACGAGCGGGTACATCATTTTCCCGGCAGATGAGCCGGTGACAGATACGCCGTCGCGCGGCGCAGGACTTCTACCTCTTGCTCGAGGAGCCGGTTGCATTTGCGCAGCTCGCGCATTTCCGCGGACTCTGACTTCGTCTGGCCAGGCTGCTCGCCAGACTCGATGCGAGCCTCTGGCAGCCATTTGTCGAGGGTTCCGACACGGACGCCGAAGTCTTTCGCGACTTGCACAATCGAGACGCCTGCCTCGCGGTTCATCGCGACGGGCACGACGTCTTCTCAGAACTCCTTGGGGAAAGGCTTGGGCATAGTGGCATCCTTTCATGCCAGCCTCCTCGGCTAGCTATGTTCGATGCCATCTATTCCTGCACCAGACCCCGATGATTAGGCGAGACACGCAAGATGCGCTGCCGCTGCGCGTTGGAGGAAAGTCTCAACATCGTGGAAAAGGGTATGGTAAAACGAAAACAAGGAAGATGGCTGCCGAGTGCTGGTGTGGCACCGTTCTTAGAGACAGGTGCTATTCAGGTCTCGCCCGTCTGTAGGCAATTCCATTCTCAATGTTGAAGTGTCCATCAAGACTAAAACAAGTAAACGAGAAAAAGCGGCGATAGATTCACTCGCGATGTCAACCGTCGGCAAGTAACCTTGGCGCTGTATATTGAAATAATGCACTCTACTGAAGATCCAACAATAGAAGACCGATTTGAGCCACGGCTTGGCCGAAGGGGTTATGTCCGTCGAATATTCGTGAGAAGCAATGGTCACCCAATAAATGGCGATGGCACCCGCCATAATCCATTCAGACAGATCACTACTGCCGTGCAGTCACTTGACGAGTACGGTCCGGTGATCAGAGGCACAGTGTTAATCGACGTAGGTGAAGGTGAGTTCAATGGAGGCATTAGGATTCCGCTAACCCGCGCTACCGCTCAAGACGACTTCATACGGATTGTGGGCAAACAGTCGAACGGCATTCCGACGACTCGAATCGTCCACAGCCAGGGAATTAACCGAGGACTACTTGCCGAAGATGGTCTGGCGGTTTGGCTGGAGAATTTAAAATTCGTTGGCGGGTTCCCTGTTGCAGTCCAATTCACACGCAATGTTTACGGCTGGTTTACCAACGTTCATGCGGATGGGCTGGGCGAAGGTGCTCGCGGATTCTCGATCTCCGCACATTCCCGCTACTACATCAAGGGCGGACTCATCGAGAATATGACCTATGCCGGAATTGATGAATACTTCGCAGTCAGTCGTTCGCTGGCCACTGTCTCACGCCATACTGACCAGATGATTATTCGTAACTGTAAAATAGGGCTTCGCAGCAAAGAAGGGTGCGTCGGACACCTCGACTATCTAGAAGTTGAAGATTGCGAGACCGGGATCGAATTACTTCAACACTGTGTCGCAAACTTCAAAAAAGTAGCACTACGGCGAAACGGCACGGCTCTCGCCATAATCAACTCTGCTTCTCATAACGAAAGTGGCATTGTTTGGGGAACCGGAGCCGATGCCAATACCCGAGAAGTATATTCTGCCGGTGCTTCAGGCGAGCTTCGAGCAATGATGTGGGCCGGGGAAAGCATGGGTGCCAGTGCATCGACAGGTCACCGAGCACTTTTCAACATTGGGAATGATTACGAGCAAGGAACCATCAGTTGCTCCGAAAACGAGGAGGTATTAGTCGCGCAATTCCGAAACAGCTTACCGAAAGCGTATTTCCGAAGCGTAGGAAAACATTTTTTCCTATCGATGCTCGTGACTGTCATCGGCGCAACGACAAGTGAACCAGTAACACTCATAGCTCGCGTCGACAATGCACTATTAGGCAGCATAGAAGTCACCACGTCTGGAACGCAACGTATTGAATTCGATACAGTGTGCATCCGGGATCGCACCCAGCACCTAACCTCGGGAACAGTGTCAGGAGCGGGCAACACCTCAACGAAAGTATCAGTTTCGTCTGACGTGTTGTCCGGACACCCATCTGATGTATCAACTGTAGACGTGTACTTCCAATCATCGGCCACCGAGCAAAAGATCGTGAAACATAGCTGTGAGCTCTTTGGATGATAATTCGCTAATGCTCTCCAAGTCTCACAGCAACACAACGTTACGCCAGATCGTTTAGAACAATTAGAAAACGGCCACGGTCATGTCAAAACTGCCCGTGGCCGCTAACCGATATTAGATGTGCTGCGCGATGGTTTCCTTCAGCACACGATAACCCTCGCGGGCCTCGCGATAGAGGCCGCCACGCACTCGCTGATGGATACGCGCTGGGTAATGCGAGAGGTGCTTGTAGAGATTTGGGTCGGTGTAACTGACAAGCATCTCCGGACGTTCGATCATGCGGAGGAAGTTCCTATTCTTCGGTGTGACCGACATTGCCACGGACGGCACACCGTACATAGTCGCTACGACTAGACCGTGGAACTTGATCGTGGCGAGTGCCGAAACCGAGGAGATCGCCGCGCAGAGCTCGCTTAGGGACTCGCTGTGGACAATCTGCTCGTCGTCCTTGGCAATAATCTGGGCACGTTTGAGATCGCCTTCGCCGAGGGACTTCGTCGCAAGCACAAGGTGCTTAATCTTGTAGTCCATAGCCTTGGCCTCGTCGATCAGCTTCCGCACATGCGACATGTCTTGGTCCAGAGAGCGATGCTCACGCATGACCACACCAAGGGTTTTCTCCTTTGGCGGAGTGGCAGCCGGCCGATCGAGTGCACACACGGGGTCTGGATACCACTTCAACTTGTCACCGGGCTCCAGGTTCTCTCTGATCCACTCGTAGCTCTCCACGTCACGAGCGACGATCAGTTTACAGTTCTCATGTTGTACGAATTTCTTGTACTGAGCGATTACATTCTCCCGTCGGAAAGAAGCACGCGGTACACCGAGACCGTAGATGAAGGTCGGCTTGTTAAGCCACGCCACGTCCCAGTACAGGTCAGAAACCCGCAATGGGTTCAGCAAATCACCGCCGCCGATGAGTACACCGTCAAAGTCTTCCACCAATTTGGCCACGGGCTTCGAAAAGTACGGTGCTGCCAATAAGTCGTTAGCAACCACCAATTCATAATCCCGGCCAAGGTGTTGCTTGTGTGCTTCGAGGAATAGCTCGTCGCCGAAGTTACCCCAGCCGAAATAGCCGACCATCGCAATGCGTTTCATGTTAGATTTCCTTTCCAGCATTCTGGAATTCATACTCCTCAAGTCGCCGCTCGTACAGTTCGACGATTCTTGCAAGAATGTCCCGTGCAGACGACTGATCGCTGTCTGGTACAAGCTCGAGCCGCTTGAGATACCAGTTCAAAATAAAGTTGTCGAGATGGTGTTGCCGGTACAGGTCCAGCAGGTTCAGCTTACGCAGGGTATCGACCTGTGCGGACTCCATGATCATACATTTTTCGAAATAGCGGATGTCTACCGAGTTCGTCACGGATCCATCGCGTTCTGCGTAGTAGATCAGGTGCGCGCGATCCGTGAACACAACCGACTTGGCCCGTGCCAAAACCTCCCACCCAAATAATGTGTCCTGTCCTGCTGCCCGTTCGACATAACGTAGGTTGTTTTCGCGCAGGAAAGCCCGGCTAATGACTGCGGCCTGAGTCGACACGACAGGGAATTTACCCGCTTCAAAGAAGACCTCCCTCGGACTTTTCACGAAGTTGTCGCCACCTAGGGCATGACGACCCGTGATCGTGTTCTTGTGAGATACCTTGACCTGATAGCCGCTCGCGAAATCTACGGGCTTATCACTTGTTGCGCACTCGCGGTATAAATCGAGAAGAACATCGTACCCCGCCTCTGAAATCTCGTTGTCGGGATCCAGAAAGGTGACGAGGTCACCTTGTGCAATGTCCATGCCATGGTTACGAGGACGCGAGGCGCTACCACTACCGCCGTCGTCGAATCGCTCCACTCTGACATTTGGCATTCGCTCCAACCGGGCAAGTGCGTTAAGAGTCTGAGCGTCCGTGGAACCGTCGTCAATAAGTAGAACTTCCATCCGTGACCACGAGCGGTTCCGCATGAGGCTCGGAATGCACTTGGTTTCCAAGTAACGACCGTTGTTATGAACAGGAACGATGACGGAAAGCTCCGGATGCATTGACGCCGTATCTCCGAACTCACGATCAATATATGCACCGAAATCCAATTCGTACGGATCAACCACGTATCCTCGGCCCTTGAGGGATTCGAGGTCCCCAGAAAGGAATGTGTCTACATCCGGGTGTTCCGTGCTCACCATAGCGGTGGCAAGGTCTGGGACCTCTTCGACAAATTCGTGGATCTTCGCGTCATGATAAACACCATTGACGAAGCGCGCGGACTGACCAACGAATTCGATGTCGGCATACTTGAAGGCGTTCACGCGCGAGGCAAGATAGAACGGACCGAATTCATGGGCATCACTCATTCGGGTTACGTATCCGTATTGGCCGGACGCCAGAGCGTGTGAAGCTGCGCTCTGCGTGACTACCACGGCTTTCACAAGAAGCTGCTTACTGACGATATCCTCAACATGGAGGACGTTTCCGTCGGCAATAACCAGGATGGCGTTCGACCGACTAACGGACGCCGGCATGCCTACTTGTCCAGCTATCTTCGAAACAACTGCATAGCTTGTCTTGTCGTGCATGACGTAATGCATTGCTCGCTGCGCCAACTGTCGCTCGAAGTGGATCAGCCTGGTGTCCACGAGACTGGGCAACGGATTCTGCTCGGCCACGATTCGAACCTCGGGGAACTTATTGAACACCGAACGTGCGTAATTCGAGATAAGGGATTTGCCCTGAGCTTGAAGCTCATATACGCGCATGGCGCACATCGTAGAGCTGCTTTTGACCGAGTTGAAGTTCAGGCTGTGGCGGAAGAGTTTGTGAATTTTCTGCAACAAGTCATGAGGGAACGGTCCGATGATCGATTCTTGATACATCTCGGGAAAATCGTACCCCTCCATACCGAAGTTCCGGTCCACCACGAGCAGGTTCTCTCGTGACCCTGGAACCGAGTTGAAGACGGTCTGCATGTCGAGGCAGCGCTCCGGGTAGCGTTCCGGGTAGGAGCCAGCGAAAAACGACTTCGGGAGATCGAACCGAAAGGAGCCGACGGGATTGTTCACGATGGGATTGACGCCATACTCGCCGTAGTAGACACGATCGTGTCCCAACTGGTCCCGATAATTGTCGATAGATTCGGCATCGGATGTAAAGACGAAGTCGAACTTTTCTGCAATGGGAAGGAAGTATTCGAAATTCGGTGGGTCCTCAATCGACTGAAAAACGGTAGGAATATCTCGTGACCTAGCGTATTCCAGTATCTGCTCGAGCGCCTGCTTCGGCTTCTCCCTGTACTTCACGCCCTTCCATTCTTCGTCATTCATTCCCTTCCAGCAGGTGACGTAGAAGATAGCGTCAAGGTTCTTCTTCACTAGAATTTCGGCATGATTTTCCGGGGATAAGTAGATGGCGTCTTCGAAAACGTCCCTGTAAAAATTGAACATGTATTCATCGGTGATAAGTCCGACAGCTGCCGGGATCTTCCCATAGTGGTGCGACCCGGTAGTTTCCGGCAGCGAGCGCGCCATCGAGGATAGCAGTTCCCTAACTATGCTCTCCCGATTCGAAGAGATCGGCTCGCTAGTCCGCGCCGAGCCAGCGGCTTCTGCAACATCAGCCTGCTCGGTACCAGCTGCCAGAGCAAATAGTTCTCGAGAAAGGGCCTGGACGGAGTGAGATATCTCGGCCACACGTTCTTGTGCCCCTAGGATAGTTCCGGACACTTCTTCAACAACGGCCGAGTCGGCTTCGACGTATTCGACGAAGGGTCCCTGCACCTTTGAGCTGTCAGCCGTGACTGTCGCGCTGATAGAACTGAACTCCAACGTGCCTCGGCCAACGATCCGTATTGCCAGCAGAATGAAGCCAGTCTCCCGCCGTAGCGTCACCCGAGCAGTCGAGTCAAGCTTAACGGAGATCTCACCGAGTCGAATTCCTTGGCGATCATATTCGAGAATCAGGAGATTTGGACGCACATCTCCGGTCCGCTTAATTCGGGTGGAGATGTGCAGGATCCGGTGGCTTTCGACAGCGAAAGCGTTTGGCGTGCGGAGCCGTTTAAAGTCCTTGTCATCCCCATTGGCGACCAAATACACGGTACTGTCCTGGGAAGTAATGACCTTCGTTCGGTTGCTCTCAGAAATACTCATTGCCACAGAAGCCGCATGTGATGCAGTCCACCGGTTTAGCGCAAGGATGTCACCGTTGGCACCAATAATTGAAAAAGTCATTTCCTTCATTTCTTCAGCGTATGCTGAGGATTGTAACTGCGCTCAAAATCGTCCCAGAGTCGTGTCTGGCTCGCCGTTAACGCCTTAAGATGCTGCATCATTTCCCGTTGCGCTGCCTGAGATTTTTCCAGCTTCCTGGAAAGATGGTTCATCTCGGTTCGCATGCGATTTACGGAGGCTCTTTGCCTTAATAGAAACCCCATTACAGATGTCAAGACGACTGCCAACCCTCCGAGGAATGCGAAGATTGAAAAGACGACGTAGACCGGCGCATTGCCAACCAGAAGGACCACGATCCCTGCTGTGAAGAAAAACGCCGCCATACCGGCTAGAAGACCGACTTGCTTAGTTCGTCTCCTACTGAGTTGAATTCTTCCCATTTCTTCAGCCATCCAATCACGTGGTCTAGGCAGGTCAGGCGGCTAATGCATGCCTCATCGTTGATACTCTATACGTTGCCCGGCGGGGGTAGCAAAATCTACATTGGATACGCTATATTCCGCGAACTGAAGCAGATCGCGATTTCGGTCTGGGAGAATGACGATCGTAAACGTCAAGCAACATTCAGCACAAGACATACTCCATATCGCGCTGTTTAACTCTGCACGTGCCTACTACACGTCACCAGCCTCACGCCCCTTCAGCCTTCCAACGTGAGAGATGTCGAGAGGCAAAACAGATCACCACCGTAAGCATATGACTTCCGCTTTAGATGTCCGCGCCGTAGGTATCTTGCAACACATCATGTCTGAATCGGTCTACAGCGGAGATCGTTGCTCGGTGTGTCCGCTTTCGATCAAGCAGGTTGACTGGCTGAAGCTGATCATTGAAACGGATCCCGAGCTTGGGGTGATCTACGCGATTAAGGAGCGCGTGCGGGTATTGCTGAAAGCCACGGACGTTCATGAGTTCCAGTCCCGGTGGGCAGTGCTGGAGAAACCAGTGAAGGCGGCCGCATTGGTTGAGGCGAAGTTACTGTTCCGGATTCTGACAGACTGGCACAGGGAACTGCTGGTCTTCGTGCCGACTCGATTGACCAACGCCAGGAGCGAGGCGGTGAATCTGACGGCGAAGAACCTCAAACGAATCTGGAGGAGATACCGGAATCATGGGCACTATCGGCGTCCGAAATTGTTGTACACGGCGGGCTTACTGCCGTGCTGAACATCCTGCACCACGCTTAACTTTTAAGAGCGGGTATAGGCTTCCGCTGCTCGTGTTGCCGTGTAGCCAGGATGAAACGTAGGTGAACGAAGCGCGGTGAGTGGACCCGAAATTTCAGCTCGACTCGACTTGCAGCCGGTAGTTGCGAGGCTCCCAGGAGAGCCGCGACACCTCCAGAGCGGAGTCTAGCCCCTGCACGGCGACTGCTACGATGGCGGAGATCTCGTGCCCGACTTCCACCGTATTCGATTTGAACCGTTCGCCTGAATCGCCCTCTTGATGTAGTTCACAACAATTGTTGTCCCGATCTGGCATGCGGCCATAACAGTGACCGCTCGCAGAAATTATAATCAAGTTCACTTATTATTTTCAATTTTCGTAAACTCGATCGTAGTGACGCTACTGGAGACTAGATCAATTAGTAACTTTCCATCCAGATTAGTCTTTACGCCGCTTCCGTTCTCTGAGAACGGTGAAAGGTCGACATGTTCTGACCCGTTAACGACGCCATTACTTACGCCATAAACTTGGGTAGCACGTGCGGCATGGTATTCCTTAGGAACATTAACCGTAACAGAATTGGCAGAGCTTTTCGCGGCGTCGTTTTTATTCACAATGGTGACCAAGATATTTCCATTCCGATCTTCGATCGCATACGCACGCAGTCTTTCATCTCCTGTTACTTTCGTAACCAAGAATTTGCCGCCGGCACTAACTCGGGCAATACGCATGGCCTGGTAGCTTGGTTGAGGAAGTATCTTACCACTCCCCTGCGTACCTGTGCCTTTTGAAGAACAGATTACCGACATGGGCGCACCTCCCCGGCACGCGCCGAGCATTGAGTGCATGTTCATGCGTTCGACGCCCTGTCGAGCAGCAGAAAATATATGATCTACCGTCCACAGCGTGGTGGCGTGCGTCTTGGAAGTGCTATTAGTTCCAGGGCAACTCGTTGGGCCTGTTTCCTCCACCCATAGTGGTAGTTTAGCCTTTCTGGCTTTCGCGAGCCCAACGCCAAACATTTTGTGGGAGCTCTCCTCGACGACAGGGTTTAACAGATTTTCCCACTCTGGACCACGACCAGGCACAACGGTCGAAGAACACATGTACGTAGCGTAATAGTGTTGAGTAAGTGCTTTAGAGTTGGGGATTTTCGCAGCTAAGAAGGCGTCCATCCAAGTCCCTTCAAAAACACCTGGACCGATGATAGGTGCTTCAGCGTCAACTACGGCATCTATAGCGTTGATATAGCTACGTACTTCCGTAACATACTGATTCTTGTCCCATGAGCCCGGCGTGCGTACTTGAAGACCAGACCGGGTGTCCTTGGTGAAGCCATTAGGTTCATTACCTATCGAAATGCCTATTAAGTGCCGGCCGAAGATTTCCATGGCGTACTTTGCCATGTCAGCGGAGCGGGCGGGATCAAACGTACCAAGGGGGACTCCTATGGTTACCTTTGCGTCGATCTTTCGCACTGTTTTCATCACCCGCCGTAAATCCTCAGGCGTGATCAATGTTTTACCCTTAGGCGCACTTTCTCCCGTCGAGCTCCAGAAGACTTTACGGTCTAGTCCGTTGCCACCGAATCGCAGCCCCGGATTGCCTAGAGCCTGCAGCATCTCGTCGAGATTGCCTAATTCGGGGTCCCATCTGGCATCGGTCAGTTCGGTAGCCTCAAATGAGATCCCAATATTATCAGCATCCAGATTTGTCCCCAGGAAAGAATTCTTGACAGTAACACCCATCGCTCTGCCTTTGGGCCGCTGATTGAATTTCTGAACAAACTCGGATTCAGCTTTCTGATACGACTGGGGAGGTAAAGGCGCCGTGGTAGTTGAATTTCCCTGGTCAGTTAGGCGCTGATCTCGAACTTCCGGATTGCAACCAACCAATAAACCAACCGACACCAGTAACACGACTACATTTTTCACTTTGGAAATCATGATGTTCCTCCCGTTGCCAACAGAAGTCCTTGAACCTGGTTTACGTGAACTCTACTTGGGATTTTGGGACACTCATCCATCGAAGGGCTACCAGCGGGGGCGACCCTGGATCCCATCGTCCATATCGCATGGTCGAACTAATGGGCTCCATTTGTTCGGTTTCACGGCTAGCGATTCGACACACAAGAAAGCACTTCTAGCATCGGTCTCCCTTTAATAATGCTAAATATTCCTGATTGAATCCCCAGACGCCGACCGCACGAGGATGTCGGCGCCTATCCGGAAGCTGGACGGTAAAACACGTCGCAATTAAACAGTCAGATTAATTTCGCGAGCGACACTCGCGCCAATCTCTGTGCCTACGGCGTCGAGTACATCCTGTGGCAGCACGGAATCAATATTGATGACGGCAACTGCCTCGCCTAGCTTCTCATCCCGCGATACCTGCATACCGGCAATATTTATGTTCCGTTCGCCCAGAACATTACCCAGGCTTCCTACGACGCCCGGCCGATCATTGTATCGGAGCACAATCATGTGATCCGAAATAGGAATCTCAATTTCATAACCGTTGATTCCAACGAGCTTCTCGATCTGCTTAGGCCCGGTCAAGGTTCCCGCTACGGACAGCTGCGCACCTTCGTTCGTCGCACCCCTAATCGTCAGCTGGTTCCTGTACTCTGGTGATTCCGCCGTCGTGATGAGCCGGGTTGCTACGCCGCGCTGTTCAGCAAGCACGGGTGCATTGACGTAGGAGACCTGCTCAGAAACGACATCCATGAATACGCCCTTTAGTGCAGAGAGCTCCAGAGCCTTCACGTCGAGGGCCGCGATTTCGCCGGCTACCTCAACATCGATGCTGGTAAGTGATCCAACGGCGAGAGCATTGAAGATGCGCCCAAGCTTCTCAATTAACGGGATACCCGGGCGAACATTCTCATCGATCACTCCCCCAGCGACGTTGACAGCATCCGGAACCAGCTCCCCCGCAAGGGCCAGTCGCACCGACTTTGCCACGGATACGCCGGCCTTTTCCTGCGCTTCATCGGTGGAAGCGCCAAGGTGCGGAGTGACGGTGACATTATCAAACTCAAAGAACGGCAGGTCGGTGCTCGGTTCCTTGACGAAGACGTCAATGCCGGCACCGGCAATCTGCTCGTTCTTCAGAGCCTCGTACAGTGCATCCTCATCCACGAGTCCACCGCGGGCGACATTCACTACGTAAGCACTGTTCTTCATTTTGGCGAAGGCTTCCTTGCCGAGCATGCCAATCGTTTCCGGAGTACGAGGCATGTGGATGGTGATGAAGTCCGCCTGTTCCAGCAGCTCGTCCAAGCTCAACAGTGTTACGCCCAGTTGCTGGGCTCGCGTAGGCGTGATGTAGGGGTCATAAGCAACGATGTCCATGCCGAAGCCCTGCAGGCGCTGCGCCACCAGGGCACCAATACGCCCCAGGCCGATAATGCCGGCCTTCTTTTCGAAAAGCTCCACTCCCGTGAAGGAACTGCGCTTCCACGCACCGCCCTTCAGGGACGCGTTGGCCGCAGGAATCCGGCGCGCCAGCGACACGATGTGTCCCACGGTGAGTTCGGCAGCGGAGATGATATTGGAGGTGGGCGCGTTAACCACCATCACGCCAGCCTGGGTCGCGGCCTTGATGTCCACGTTATCCAACCCCACGCCGGCGCGAGCCACCACCTTCAGGTTCTTGGCCGCGGCCAGGGCTTCGGCGTCCACCTGGGTCGCGGAGCGAACCATGATCGCGTCGACGTCCTTTATCGCGTCCAGCAGCTGGGCACGATCCGCCCCGTCTGTCTGACGAATTTCAAAGTCTGGGCCGAGAGCGGCAACAGTTGCGGGAGAGAGCTGTTCGGCCAGAAGTACTACGGGCTTGTTGTCAGACACGAGGGTGGCACCTTTGCGATTTCATTGGGCTGGATGCTTACGCGGATACGGTCAACAGCGACCGGCTCCGCAATCCACAGTAGTGCCTCGGATGCCCCGATTTCCTTGATTTTTCAGATGTTACGCACCGGTTCGCCTACTTTGTGAAAAGTTTCACTTAGTCTCTTCATTGTTGCCTCATAGGTGTAGCAGGTCACTCTGCCAGGCGTTCTGCTCGTGCTTCTCCCCACAGCATGAGGCGCTGAGCGGTGTCCTCTTACATCGCTCAGCGCCTCACGTTATTCGCCAGTTTAGCCCGCTTCGATAATCATTCCCGCAGCAACAGTATCGTTGGTGATTTCATCGATCAGGATGAAGCCCCCGGTGGTGCGGTTCTTATGGTATTCATCGGCCAACAACGGCTGGGTGGTCCGCATTGAAATCCTGCCAATCTCGTTCAGGGCGAGTCCGGTAGCTTCTTCGTCTCGATGCAGCGTGTTGATGTTCAGGCCGTAACGCAGTTCCTTGACCAGGGCCCTGGCGGTCTTGGTGGTCTGTTTGATCGCCAGCTTCTGCCCCACTTTCATGGGCTTGTCACTCATCCAGCAGATCATGGCCTCGAAGTTCTGGGCCACCTTTGGCTGGTTGTTGGGGCGCACGATCATGTCACCACGGGAGATATCGACTTCATCTTCGAGCCGCACCGTGACCGACATTGGTGGGTAGGCCAGTCCCACGGGCCCATCGGCGGTGCTGATTTCCTTGATCGTCGTTGGCAGCCCGCTGGGAAGTACCACGACCTTGTCCCCTGCCTTCATCACTCCACTGGCTACCTGGCCGGCGTACCCCCGGAAGTCGTGGTAGTCGTTGTTGTGCGGACGAATCACATACTGAACGGGGAAGCGCACATCCACCATGTTCGAGTCGCTGGCGGTTTGCACGTTCTCCAGATGGTGCATGAGGGAAGCCCCCTCATACCAGGGCATGTTCTGGCTACGGGTGACCACGTTGTCGCCGGTGAGCGCCGAGACCGGTATCACCTGGATGTCGGCAATGTTCAGGCGAGCCGCGTAGTCCACGAATTCCCGGCGGATGTCTTCAAAGACCTCCTGGGACCAGTCGACCAGATCCATCTTGTTCACCGCCACCACCAGGTGCGGTACCTGCAGCAGGGAAACGAGGAAGGCATGGCGCCGGGACTGCTCCACCATCCCCTTGCGGGCGTCAACCAGCACAATGGACAGATCGGAGGTGGAGGCCCCGGTGACCATGTTGCGCGTGTATTGGATGTGTCCCGGGGTGTCGGCCACGATGAACTTGCGGTTCGGGGTGGCGAAATACCGGTAGGCCACGTCGATGGTGATGCCCTGTTCGCGCTCGGCGCGCAGCCCGTCGGTGAGCAGCGCCAGGTCCGTGTATTCGGAGCCGCGTTCCTGGCTGGTTTTTTCGACCGAATCCAGCTGGTCGGCGAAGATCGCTTTGGAGTCAAAGAGCAGACGGCCAATGAGCGTGCTCTTGCCGTCGTCAACGGAGCCGGCGGTGGCTATGCGTAGCAGGTCCATGTCTAGAAGTACCCTTCCTTCTTGCGGTCTTCCATCGCCGCTTCGCTCACTTGGTCATCTCCGCGGGTGGCCCCACGCTCGGTGATCGTGGTGGTGGCCACCTCCTCCACAATTTCCGCCGCGGTCATCGCGGTGGATGCCACGGCCGCGGTGAGGCTGGCGTCCCCCACGGTCCGATAGCGAACCATCTGATTGCGCACCGGCTCGTCTTCCCGCGGCTGACAGAACGGGTGCACGGCAAAGAGCATCCCGTTGCGGTCGAACACCTGGCGCTGGTGCGCGAAGTAGATGGAGGGCAACTGAACGTTTTCACGTTCGATGTAGTTCCAGATATCCAGTTCGGTCCAGTTGGACAACGGGAACACCCGGATGCTCTCCCCCAGATTGAGCCGGGTGTTGTACAGGCTCCACAGCTCGGGACGCTGGTTCTTCGGATCCCATTGCCCGAATTCGTCACGGAAGGAAAAGACCCGTTCCTTGGCGCGGGCCTTCTCCTCATCCCGGCGGGCTCCGCCCATCAGCGCATTCAGCTGGTGCTTTTCAATGGTGTCCAGCAGCACCGGGGTTTGGATCCGGTTGCGTGAGCCGTTGCGTTCCTCGACCACCTGACCGGCGTCGATGGCTTCCTGCACGGACCCGACGATGAGGCGGACCCCGCGCCGCGCCACCTCGGCGTCTCGGAAATCCAGCACCTCCTGGAAATTGTGCCCGGTGTCGATATGCACCACCGGGAACGGGATGGCTGCCGGGGCGAAGGCCTTGGCCGCCAGGTGCAGCAGCACCGCCGAATCCTTTCCTCCGGAGAACAGCAGTCCCGGGCGCTCCAGTTCGGCGACGACCTCGCGGATGATAAATATTGATTCAGCCTCCAGCGCGGTCAGCTGATCCAGCTGATACCGCATACTCGTGGCAGTTTTTAGTTTCATCGAGTGAACCCCCAAATTCAGTGAATGAACGTTTGTTGTAGGTGTCTAGGCGAAGGCGTGTACGGCTTCAAACAGTTCACGCTTCAGCGCCGGATGGCAGACCACCAGGTCCGGTAGGTAGGGATCGGCGCGGTTGTACTCCAGCGGGCTTCCGTCGACCCGGCTGGTGTGCAGGCCCTTGCCCTGGGCGACCGCCACCGGAGCTGCCGAGTCCCATTCGTATTGGCCGCCGGCGTGAACGTAGGCGTCCACCTCTCCCCTGACCACCGCGCAGACCTTGTAGCCGGCCGAGCCCATGGGCACCAGTTCGACATCCGCGTTCTGTGCCAGCTGGTGCACGATCTGCGGAGGGCGACTGCGCGAGACGGCGATGCGCCATGGACGGGCCGGGCCAACGGCTATCGGCATGCCCTGTTCGGCGCTGTCCAAGACAAGACCAAGCCCCGGCAACGCAACGGCACCTGCCGACAACTCTCCGTCTTCCCACAGGGCGACGTGCACGGCCCAGTCATCCCGGAATTCTGAATACTCACGCGTGCCATCCAGCGGATCAATGATCCAGACCCGTCGGCTATCGAGGCGCCGCTTGTCATCCACGGCCTCCTCGGAGAGGACGGCGTCCTGCGGATAGAGCTGGTGCAAGGATTGCGCGAGAAATTCCTGGGCTGTTCTGTCCCCAGCGGCCTTGAGATCCCTGCCCTCCAGGCCTAGTTCGCCGGCCCGGTCACGAAGTTGAAGAAGTTTCTTCCCGGCACCTTCGGCCAGGTCGATAGCGCATTGCAAATCCCCCAATGAAGCATCCCCCTTTTGCTCCCAAAACAAATCCAAGGTCTTCCCCAAGACACTCGGTTGTTCGCCATCCTATCCATGTTTGGGGTTCAGATGAAAGGGGTTACACGCTACTCGTGTCCTTTACCTGGCTCTAGCCGAAATGGCTTTCGCTCTCTAGGGTGGATTCCAGGGAATACTTCTTGGGGGAAAGTATGGAAAACATGGGGTCGATCCCGTATCAGGATCCGATCGTGCAGCTGGATATTGCCCAGCTCGACATCGTGGAACTCATCGTGGGCGGTCTGCTCGACCACCAGGGGTTGGATCTGGAAAACCTTCCGCAATGGTCGCAACTCCCGGACGCTGCCTTGGCCGATCCCGGCCAGAGGGGACACATTCAGCTGGCCGATCCCGATGGCACACCGCTGGTACGGGTCTCCTACACCCGGCAGTCGGATCCGGGGCAGGCTTCCGTAACGGTGGGAAAGGTACAGAAACTGGCCGATGCCGAACACGGGCCGTTTCGCGAACTGCGCCTGACTTCGCCGCTCGGTCCACGAGCCGTGGTGCTTTTTGACCAGGCACCGTCGGCTGTGGACCTGCAACGGCTGCAGCAGCTGCAGCCGTTGCCCAACGGCACCTGTTTTGTGCTGCTCAGCCCCAGCGACCGGTCTTCGGGTCCCGGGCATGCCGGGGCCATCAAGCAATTGCGGGCGGCGTCCGACCTTTTCTCCGGCAGCACCGCGGGGCATCTGGTAGTTCCGCCTTCGGTGGACGCAGCGGCACTGATCCAGCGTCTTTCCGGGAATGTGCTCGCCGATTTCCGCTCCGCGCGGCACCAGCAACCCGAGGCTGCCCCGGGCACGGTGGTGATGTTTAGTGGTTTATCGGGGTCGGGCAAATCCACGTTGGCCCGCGCGGTACAGCAGCGCATCCATGAGCAACTGGGACGCCCGGCCGTGCTGCTGGATGGGGATGACATCCGCCGCTTCATCTCCAAGGGACTGGGTTTCTCACGTGAAGACCGCGAGACCAATGTGGAACGCATTGGGTGGATTGCCGCCCGCATCGCCGAGGTCGGCGGTCTGGCCTTGTGCGCCCCCATCGCGCCGTTTGCCCAAACCCGTCAGGCGGTGCGTGAGCTGGTCGCGCCGCACGGACGGTTCCTGCTGGTGCACGTGAGCACCCCGCTGGAGGTATGTGAGCAGCGGGACCGGAAGGGACTGTATGCCAAGGCCCGGGCGGGAGAGGTCAAGGACTTCACGGGAATTGATTCCCCCTACGAGGTCCCCGAGGATGCCGAGCTCACCCTGGATCTATCGGTCGTGGATTTGAATACCGCCACCGACCGGGTCTTTGCGCTGCTGGCGGCCCACACGCCGGAAGCCGTACACGTCCACTAGGTTTCGGCGGGGCCGCTGAAGGGCGCCCACGGCGCACGGCCGCCCGCCTTCGTTGTGGCGGGCGGTGCGGGCTAAAGCGGCCAGACGAGGGGAACCACGCTCAGGGTGACGGCGGCCGTCACCAAACTCATTGGGATCCCGATCCTGACAAAGTCGATGACCCGGTACCCACCAGGACCCATCACCATCAGATTTGTCTGGTAGCCGATGGGGATGATGAAGCTGGCCGAGGCGGCGATCATGACCGTGATGGCGAAGGGCATGAAGTTTGCCTCCACCCGTTCGGCCACAGCCATGGCAATGGGAAAGACCAGGATTGCCGCGGCGTTGTTGGTCAGCAGCTCGGTAAAGCACAGCGTCAGCAGGAACACCAGCGCCAAGGCTCCCCAGGGCCCGGTGCCGGCCAGCAGCAGCGTGTTGGCGATGGTGGCGGCCGCCCCGGTTTTCACCATCGCCGCCCCGAGCGCGAACGAGGCGGCAATGACGATGATGACCTGCAGGTCGATATGCCGGCGCACGTTGCCCATCGACAGGCACCCGGTCACCAGCATGGCCAGCGCGGCCAGCAGGGCCGCCTGGATGACTTCCAGGACCCCCAGGGCGTTCAGGGCGACCATTCCGATCAGGATGGCAATCGCCCACGGGGCTTTGCGGAAGTTAGCCGGGGCGATGTCGCTGATGTTGCTGACCAGCATGAAATCCCTGCGAAAACGGTAGTGGCGCACGAAGTCGGTTCCGGTCTCCAGCAGCAGGGTGTCCCCGACCCGCAGTTTCACGTCCCCGATTTTTCCGCGCAGCATTTCCCCGGACCGGGAGATGGACAGGATCACCGCCTGATAGTGGGAGCGGAAGCGGCTTTCCTTGACGCTTTGGCCGATCCCAGTGAAATCCGGTCCCACGACCGCCTCCACCAGCCGGCGCTGGGAGTGGCGGATCCCCAGCTTGGAGACATCTCCGGCGCTGGGTTCCAGTCCGCGGATGTGGCGCAGTTCGCTGGCACACTCCGGTGCCCCGACAAAGATCAGGATGTCCTCCGGGTCCAGGATAAGTTCCGGGGTGACCTCTACCACAAGGTGCTCATCACGTTCCACCCTGGTCAAGAACCCATGGGTCAGGCTGCGCAGCCCGGCGGCGGCGACGGACTTGCCGGCAATCGGGCCATTGGGCTGGACCCGGAACTCCACCGCGTACTCGCGGGCCGACTGCATCTGCTCGACCGCGTCCTGCCGGTTGGGCAGCAGGCGGTTGCCAAACAGGGTCAGGAATAGGGCCCCGCACACGGTCAGCGGCAGTCCGACGGCCGCGATGTCGAACATTCGCAGCGAGATTCCCAGCTCGGACTGCAGCAGCCCGTTGACCACCAGGTTGGTGCTGGTGCCAATCAACGTCATGGTCCCGCCGATGATCGCCATGTAGCTGAGCGGGATCAGAAGTTTCGAGGCCGGAATGCGCAGCCGGGCCGCCCATTCCTGGATGCCGGGCAGCAGCATCGCCACCACGGTGGTGTTGTTCAAAAAGGCGCTCAGTCCCCCAACCGGCAGCAGCATGCGCGCGTAGGCGCCGCGCACGCTGGAGGGCCGGCCCAGAAGGTTCTGGGTGATCCACTGCACGGCCCCGGTCTCGCTCAGTCCGGCGGCCACCACATAGAGCACGGCGACCGTGATGACCCCGGTGTTGGAGAACCCCGCGAGCGCCTCCTGGGGCGTCAGGATGCCCAGGAGCATCAGGCACAGTGCCGCTCCCATCAGAATCAGGTCCGCGGCCAGCCGTGTGGCGGCCAGCAGCCCCAGGACGCACAGCACAACGACCAGCGTCAATATGGCATCAATGCCCACAATACTCCCCCTGTATTGCCATGAAACCCACCCCACATGGGTCAGCGCCGCTCAGTGACCTCACCCTGGCGCAGACCATTTCATCTGGCGCCCAGGTTCATGATGTGATGCAGCGTTTACAGAACTCATCTTTGCAGAGCCCGGCCCATCAGTCCATGCCGCCACCGCACCGATCCCGGCATGATGCACGTTGCGGCGCAACCGGCCGGGCAACAATTCTTGCCGCGGCCTGCCGTGTGGATCCGAGCACAATACGACGGTGGCCTGCAAGCAATACTGGATCGCAGGCCACCGTCGTTGTGGCGCACCGGGCGGCTAGTCCTCGGCGCCGAGCACCACCGTTCCCATGACGGCGTTGGAGGTGCTGCTGTCCGCGGTGCCGGTCAGCCCGCCCACGGCGCCGGCGCTGACCGGTCCGCCGGAGTCAGCCAGCATCCAGGACAGGTGCCCGGCCCCGGTGCCCGCCCCGGTCTGTCGGGTCGACAGCGCCGAGGGGATGGACCACTTGGTGGTGGAGGCGGTCTTGTCCGCCCAGTAGGACAACACCCAGTCCCCGTTGGCCGCGGTGGCCTGCGGTGTCTGGTGTTCGGCCTTCGCACCCACCTCGGGTTCCATCACGAAGGAGGCCGAGTTCACCGTGGCGTTGCGGTAGACCGCCACCGACAGTGAGCCGCGCGCATATCCGCCGACCGAGACACTCACCGTGGCCCCGGCATCGGAGGCCGTGGCCACCTTGGAAAACATCGCTCCCTGCATCGAGGCGGTGGCGACCTGGGCCCGTTGCTCCCAGGAGGCCGGGATGCTGGGGGCCGAGGTGTACTGGTTGGTGACAAACACGCCGACCAGCACGTCTCCGGCCTGGATGCCCGAGGGCAGCTTCACCGAGTGAGTCGTGGCATTTGCGGTCCCGGAGTTGGCGGCCGAGGCCACGAACTCCACCTCGGATTCAGGCTCCGGCGCGGTGTCCGCTTCAACACTCACCGAGGCCGTCTTGGTGCCGCTGGCTCCCTGCGGATCGGTGACCTTCAGGCTGACCTGATAGGTGCCGGCTTCGCTAAAGGCGTGACTGAAGCTTTCCCCATTGGCCTTTTCTTCGCCGTTGACGGACCAAGTGTAGTCCAGCAGCGCACCTTCGGGGTCCGAGGACCCGGTGCCGTCGAAGATGCATGCCAGGAAGTCACAGTCCCACTCGAAGTCGGCCACCGGCTTGGCGTTGCCGCCCTGCCCCGGTGCCCCGGCCAGGACCACCGAGGCCATGACCGCGTTGGCGGTCGTGGAGTTGGCGGTGGCCTTCAGCCCCCCGGCGTCCCCGGCGGAGACTGCCCCGTTGGAGTCGGCCAGCATCCAGGACAGGTGTCCCGCCCCGCTGCCGGATCCGGTTTCCCGGGCCACGGTGCCGCCGGGCAGCTGCCAGGTGGTGGTCGATGCGGTCTTGTCAGCCCAGTAGGACAGCAGCCAGCTGTTCGATTGGGCGTTGAGCACCGGGGTGGTGTGCACCGCGCCGGAGGTGGTCTCCGGACGCATCGCGAACGAGGCCCCGTCAACTGTGGCGTCCCGGTAGGCCGAGAGCACCAGTGATCCCCTGACATACCCGCTGCTGCCCACGCTCACCCTGCTGCCGGCATCCGAGGCCGAAGCGATCTTGGAGTAGATCGCCCCGCTCATGCTGGTGGTGGAGGCATCGGCCCGCGTTTCCCAGCCGGCCGGTGCGCTGAGCGTGGTGCTGCCCGAGTTGGTGGACAGGACCGCCACCATCAGGTCGCCTTCCTTCACCGCCGAGGGCACGCTCACCGTATGGCTGGTGCTGGTGGTGGCGCCGTCGTTGGCCGCCGAGGCGACGAACGAGACGTTGTTTCCGGGCTGTGGGCCCGGGTCCTGCACCACGCTCACCGGCTGGGTCACCGAGCCGGTCTCGTTGGCGTCGTCGGTAACCGTCAAGGTGACCTGGTAGGTGCCAGGCTGTTCGAAGGCGTGGGTTGCGACCATGCCCTCGGCGACCTCGGTGCCGTTCACGCTCCACACGTAGCCGGTGATCTCCCCGTCCGGGTCGGCGGAGAGGGTGCCGTCAAACGTGCAGGAAAGGAACACGCAGTCCTGGGTGAAGGAAGCCTTCGGCACCTGGTTGGCTGCCGCGCTGACCTGCACCTCCTCCTGCACGGTGTTGGTGGCTCCGGCATCATCAGTTACCGTCAGGCTCACCGTGTACTTGCCGCCGGCAGGGAATTTGTGCACGAACTCCACCGCATCCCCGCTGCCGCCATCGGACGTGCTCCACTTGTACGAGGCAATCTCGCCCTCCTGATCCGTGGACCCGCCGCCGTTGAAGGTGCACTCCAGCTGGTTGCAGGTGGTCAGGATCTTGGCTTCCGGCGCCGAGTTCGGGGTGGTGCTCACCTCGAGCTCGACCTGCTTCGTATCGCTCTTGCCCCGGTCGTCGGTGACGGTCAGGCTGACCGTGTACGTTCCGGCTTCGGCGAATTCGTGGCTGAAGGTGGCTCCTTCACCGCTGCCGCCATCGGAGGTGCTCCAGGCGTAGGAGGCGATTTCACCGTCCGGGTCGCTGGAGTCCGCACCGGAGAACTCGCACGCCAGCTGATCACAGGTTTGGGTGATCTGGGCGGTCGGTGCCTGGTTCTCAGGCGCGGTGACCGTGACCGTGACGGTCTTGGTCGCCGTCGCCCCGTCATCGTCGGTGACCGTGAGGGTGACCTCATAGTCCCCGGCCTCGGCGTACTGGTGCTCGACCTGTTTGCCGGTACCGGTTTTGCCGTCCCCGAAGTTCCAGGCGTAGTCCTTGATCTCCCCATCGGAATCCGTGGATCCCGAGGCGTCAAAGGCACATCCCAAATCGGTGCATTCCGAGCCGAAGTCCGCGGTCGGCGGTTTGTTCGGCAGCGGCGGCGCCCCATCGCTGGTCATCGAGATCAGCGCCCGACTGGCCCAGTTCGCCCCGTCCTTGTCCGGCCCGGAAACCACCTGGGTGGGTCCCTCGGCCGTGCCGTCGGTGACACCCTGCCGCCAGTTGGCGGCCATCAGGTCGCCATCTGGGGTGGCCAGGTAGAGTTTGTCACCGGCCTGGAACATACCGCGCACCGCACTCCAGGGCACCTGCGCAGACGCGGTGGCCACCGTGAAGCGTTCGGCCCCGATAATCCCGCTGTCCAAATCCAGGTAGCGCATGAACAGGGCGTTCTGCCCGCTCAGGGTGAAGTAGATCCGGTCGTTCTTGAAGAACAGCCCCGTCATCTGCTGCGCCTCGCTGGAGAAGTTGGTCAGCCCATACAGATCATGGGTGGCCGCGTTGCCCAGCGTATTGCCGTTCAGCGTTCGACTGACGAAAGTGCCGTCGGCCATCGCGAAGTACATCCGGCCATCGGCCACAAAACCGCCACGCACCGCATCCCAGTTCACGTTCCCGGTGAGCTTGGTGGCGCCCTTGGACGCGGCGCTGGTGCCGTCAAAGTAGGTTTCGTTTACTTGTGCGCTGGCCCCTGGGTCCGGGGCCTGGGCATCCAGGTCCACGATCTCCACGCCGTTTACGGCCGGGTTCTCAGTGACATGGTCGAAGGTGATGTTGATGCTGCCATCGCTGACCACCCGCTTGCTGAGCATGGTGCCGATATTGTGGCCCGGGTCAGCGTTCAGGTCGATGTTGCTGTAGGCGCGGCTGCCCTCGACATCCAGGTTGTAGACACGCGAGCCCGGGGCGGTGGTGCAGTTGCACCGGTCGGCCAGGTACACCCGCACCTCAACGTTCTTCCCGGAGTCCACCGGGAAGTTGTACTGCAGCTTCTCCCCGCCGGCTGGGTCCCAGCGCTCGCTGGAGTAGATCCCGCGCGGCGTTGATTCGGGCACCTTGTCGCTCAGCGAACCGACGGCGTCATAGCCGGCGCTGTTGTTCCCGCTGCTGCGGTAGTTGCTGCCCGGGGCGTTGTTATCGCCCAGCCAGTCCATCCCGCCATCCACTGCCGGGATGGTGTCGCCCCCGGAGTTGATGCGGTAAAGGTAGCGCGGATCCTGGTTGGAGGACAGCGCCCCGGCCTGCACGACGTCCACCGGCAGTGCAGGTGGTTCGGCTGACGGGATTTTAGTGCCTCCGGCCAGCGGGAACAGTGCGATACGCCCCTTGTACACGTAGCGGGCGATACGGTCTGTATCCGAACCCACCCAGAGCCCGTCCTTGGTCGCCAACAGGTCAAAGACGCCGCGGCCCCGGTCGCGTCCCGGGTTCCATTCGATGGGCATGCCGTTGGAGGCGTTCAGCGCACCAATGCCTTCGCGTCCCACGGCGCCCTGCCCGGCGGCGTCGGCGCGGAACGGGTTGTTGACCCAACGCATGTGCCCACCGAAGTAAATGGTGTTCTGTGTGGCTTCCAGCGCGTAGACACTGTCACCACCTGTGTAGTCCACCCACACCGGGTTGATGCCGGCACCGCTGTCATCACTCTGCCAGCGGGAGATGGTGTCACACAGGGTGGGCGGACCACTGCCGTAGCCGCCCATGGATGAGAGCACGAAGTAGCTGCCGTCGGGGGCGAAGTCCAAATCGTTGAGGTAGTAGGCGAAGGACGGGTAGCAGTTCGGCTTCCAGCGCTCGGTCTGCCAGTCGGCCACGTTGGTCTGGGCACCGGAAATATCCAGCACGCCCACCTGTACTCGGTCCTGCCCATCGATGTAGCGGAAGTTGCCGGTAGCCACCATCTTCTTGCCGGCGGCATCCACATCGAACTTGTGCACGAAGGTGATCCCTCCACGGTGGGTATCGGTGAAGGCGACCTTGGTGCGCTCGGACAGCGCCCCGCTGGTGGCGTTCACCTCGGCCAGGCCCAGGCGTTCCTGCCCGCGCACGGCGGTGAATTCGCCGCCGAAGAAGAGCCGGTCCCCCACCAGGTTCATGTCATGCACCACGGCGTTGATCTGGCCCGGGTTGAATTGGGTGATCCGTTGCCCGTTGCCCACATTCAGCCGCAGCACCTTGGGAGCCGACTGGCCGTTGAGCGTACCGAACTGTCCACCGACGTACACCGAATTGCCATCCGGTGCGGCGATGACCGAACGCACGGTGCTGTTCAGGCTCGGGGCGAAGCTGGTGCTGATCGCCCCGGTGTCCTTGTTAAACGCAACCAGGCGGTTCCTTGTCAGGACCGGGCCGCCATTGGCGGCTTGGACCTGGGTGAAGGATCCGCCCAGCACGATCATGTTCCCCACTTCGGCGATGGAAAAGACAATTCCATCCAGTACGTGGGGTGTGTTGTTCCGTGGCGTGGCAGAAACCACGGAGTTGTATTCCTGATCCGACGCGGAGGCCGGTATCGCATTAATCCCTGTTAACCCCAAGATCATTGCCAGGCCAGCCACGGCCGCAAAGAATCTCTTGACTCTCATGATGTTCCCCCAAACCAACCCCAAGTTGGCAATGCCAGTGACATAGCGCCGCCGAAAGGACGACAACTGACCTAATTATGGGTAGCAATCCGGGACACAGGAATAGTGGTAACCGCGACCCCATACTCGTTAACTACTCCGAACTACTTGGATTCACTACTCGCCTGATACTCGATTCGTGATGGGCTACTGCAATCCGCCGCGGCACGGCGCTCCTGGCGCGTCATCCCCTTCCCTTCGTCAACGCTTTGTCGGTAGGCTGGCGTCAGTTTCAAACTCGGCGTCACCACGTGGCGGCCGGGTTCGGTTTCTAACTGGGGATGTAAACCGATGAAGCCACCTGTACTTGGGGGATTTAATACTGCACCGCGCCATGAATGGCGCCTGCGCTCGAACACTTGGTTCGAGCGCAATCCTGCGTGGCCGCTGGTCGCCTTTCTCGGATTCTTTCCGCTGTGGTGGCTACTGGGACTGGGCAATCTGGGCTTCCTGATTGTCGGCGCCCTGCTGGGCTACCAGCTGCTGAAGCAGCCGCGGATTCAGGTGCCGCCGGGATTCTGGCTATGGGGACTGTTCTTGATCATCGTGGCCCTGGGCGTGTTCGTGCTCTGGGTTCCGGTGCCCGGCCTGATGCCCGAAAGCGGTGCGTCCCGCGTTTTGAGCTGGGCCTACCGCTTCGGGTGGATATTGGCCAGCACCGCGGTGATGCTCTTTATCGGCAACAGCTCGCAAAAGACGCTTGCAGACCGCACCATTATCACCCTGCTGGCCATGCTTTTCGGGGTCACGGTACTGGGCGGCTATGCCGGGGTGTACCTGAGCTTCCTTGACTTCCCGTCGGTGTTGGAGGCCGTGCTACCGCACGCCATCACCTCCAACACATTTGTGAATTCACAGATCCATCCCGGGCTGACCCAGGTGCAGGACATCCTGGGGTATTCCAGTGCGCGCCCCAAGGCGCCCTACCAGTACGCCAACTCCTGGGGCGCCAACTACGGCCTGTTGCTGCCGTTCTACCTGCTGGTCATCAAGTATGTTGCCCGCAAGTGGGTGCGGGTGCTGCTATGGGTCGGGTTGCTGGCAGCGATCCCGCCGGCCATCCTCTCGCTGAATCGCGCCATGTGGGTTGGGCTGGTGGTGCTCGGGCTGCTGCTCCTGGTCCGGTTGACGCTGAACGGGCACTTCATGGCATTGGCTGGCTTCTGCACCGCGTTCCTGGTGGCGGCGGTGCTGCTGATCAGCACCCCACTGTGGGAGGTCATCCAGGCACGCCTGGACAACCCGCACAGCAACACGGGCCGCACCAACCTGGCCAGCTACACGCTCAAGACCACGGTGGAGCATTCCCCGTTCATCGGTTTCGGCTCCACCCGCACCCGGCAGGGGAACTTCTTCTCCATTGCCGCCGGCGCCACCGCGGACTGCCACCAGTGCTCGCCCCCGCAGCTGGGGACCCAGGGCACGCTGTGGTACCTGATCTTCTGCACCGGCATCATCGGCACGCTCCTGTTCCTGGCGTTCTTCGTGCGCCGCTATTTCCCGATACTCAAGAGCAGGGACTCACGCCAGTGGGTCATGGTCTACCCGGCGCTGTTCTTCGCCTGCGTGCTGCCGACCTATGACACCATCACCACTTCCCTGTTCATCCTGATGATCGCCACCGGTCTTTCCTGGCGCTGGTTCAGGGAAAAACAGGAACTAGACCCATTAGCGGAAGGACTGGTCATTGATGAACAGCGCTACCGGTGAACGACTCGGCTCACTGTGTGAAACGCTCGGTGAGCTCTTCCCGCACGGAACCGTCGAAGTGCAGGATCTTGCCCCCGGGCAGGATGGCTGGCGGCTGGTGCCCTCGCGCACCAACCCGCGCCTGGCGGTCCCGGCCAACGTTCCCGCCGCCGCGATGCGCAGTGCGATCCGCCCCTGCGCTAGCGACGGTCTCAAGCACAAGGCCCGCCGCTACGCCCTGGCCGCGGCGCTGCGTTCACCGGCAGGCGCACGGTTGATGCCCGCCGGGATCACCGTCGGTGACGCCTCCGACTCCATCACCACCCATCTGGAGAACATTTTCAACCAGCCGGTCTGCTTCGGGCTGATGACCGGATCGGCGCGCGCCAACCGCAAACCGGTACTGGGGATCTTTGACCGGCGCGGGCGTGAACTGGGGTTTGCGAAGATCGGGCTGTCCGAGCTGGCCCACGAGTTGGTGGCCAATGAACACCGGGCGCTGCTGGCCCTGCAGTCAAGCTCAGCCTCGGCGCTGCAGGTACCGCAGGTGATTTCCTATGACTTCTTTGACAGCAAACCCGTGCTGGTGATGAGCGCACTGCGCCCCAATGCGCTCCAGCGTCCCCTGCCGTTGCCGGTCGGCGCGGTCATCGGGCTGTTGTCCAGCGCGCCGGTGGAGCAACGCCTGCTGGCCGATTCCACCTGGTTCCGGGTCCTGCTGCGTGACTTGGAGGCTCTGGCAGCGGTTCCCGAAGCCGGACGACTGTCCGACATGGTTCGCCAGCTGCCGCGCCTGCTGCCCGAAGAGAGCCTGGCGTTCGGGGCGGGGCACGGGGATTTTGGCCCGTGGAACATGGCGCGCACCAAATCCGCGCCAATGGTCTGGGACTGGGAGCGCTACGACACCGGTCAGCCGGTGGGCAATGACCTATTCCACTTCGCGGCCCACGAGAGGTTGCGCGAGATGGGGAACATGGGTGCGGCGCTTAGGGCGCTGCGCGATCCGGAACTGAATGCGGACGTGGCGGGACTGCAGGTGCAATGTGGGACCCGGGCACCGCGCCACGCAATTCAGGCGATGCTCCGGCTGCTCTACCTGGCCACCCTGGCGGCCAGGTTCCTTGGGGACGGGCACCGGCACCAGGTCGAGGCGACCTTTGCGCTGGGGCGCTGGTACACCGACGTGATGCAAGAACTGATCAAAGACACTCAATGGGGGTAAGTGATGACTAAACAAGAATTCGTCGTGGAAGACACCATCCAGCATTCGGCACGCCAGTTCGCGCGGACCACGCTGGTGGGTTTCGGGCAAATGACCGCGAGCCTGCGCATGCAGCCGGGCTTCATTATCGCCGGCGCGCAGCGCTGCGCCACCACCAGTCTTTTCCGGATGCTCGCGCGCCATCCGCAGGTGCGCCCGCCGATGCTGAACAAGGGCATCCATTTCTTTGACACCGCCGAGCGCTTCAGCCGGGGCCCGAACTTCTATGCCGGTCATTTCCCGTTGCGCCGCCCCTGGGGGTCGGACCGGATCAGCGGGGAGGCCAGCCCGTACTACCTCTTCCATCCCCTGGCCATGCAGCGCATCGCCGAGGTGGCACCACAGGCCCAGGTCATCGCGTTGCTGCGCGACCCTGCCCAGCGCGCCTTTTCGGCCTACAAGCAGGAGAAGGGGCGGGGATTTGAAACCCTGTCCTTTGAAGAGGCCCTGGATCGCGAACCCGAGCGCCTGGCCGGAGAGGAAGAAAAGATCATCGCCGACCCGAACTACCAGTCCTTCGCCCACCAGCATTACGGCTATGTGGCCCGGGGCCGCTACACGGCTCAGCTGCGCCGGGCCAAAAACGCACTGGCCCCGGGGAAGCTGACGATCCTGGACGCCGATGCGTTCTTCCGACCCGGCCTGGAGGGCTGGGATCAGCTGCTGAACAGCATCGGGCTGGACCCCTGGCGCCCGGAGGAGATCATCCATTCCAATTCCCGGCCCAGCGCCGAGATGGCCCCGCAGCTGCGCCAGCTGCTGGACCGGGAGTTCGCCGGCGAGAACGATGAGCTCATCCGATTCCTGGGCTACACGCCAAGCTGGCTGCAATGATCGCCAAGGTTGCCAGCCTCAAGAGCCGCCACGCCGAGCGACGCAGCGACGTGGAAACGCTGGCCGAGGTCTTCTCGATGCCGTTGCGTAACCCGGGACGCACCCTGCTGTGCTTCATCATCGTCTTCTGCCTGGGCAGCGCGTTCTACCTGATGCAGCCGGCAAAGTATTCGGCCCAGGTAGACGTGGTGGTCGTTGCGGTGACCAGTTCGTCGCAGGTTGCCGCCGACCGGGACGTGTCCATCGACTCCGCGGTGCAGATCCTGTATTCGGACGCGGTGGTGGGAAAGACCGCCCGCGAGCTGGAGTATCCGGGGCGCTCCTCCGGTCTGCTGCGGGAGCTGGCCATTTCACCAATCATCAACTCCCGCATCCTGCGCCTCTACGTGTCCAACACGGATCCACAGCTGGCCTACCGGGCCGTGAAGCTGCTTTCGGCCAACTTCCTTCAGGAGCGCCTCACCCGCTTGGAGAGCCTGGAGGAAAGCCGGCGCGAGGAACTGCAGGCGCACATCAAGGTGCTGCGCACCGAAGCCCAGGAGCAGCAGATCGAGGACATCCCGATCAGCGAACGCCGTGAGGCGCTGGCCGAATCCTCGGAGCGAATCAGTGAACTGGAGTTTGCGCTCTCGGCCATCGATACCATCCCACCGGACCCGGGCTTTATTTCCCGGCAGGCCGCCGTACCGGATACGGCCGCACGTCCACCGGTGACCGTCTACTTCACCTCTTCGCTGGCCCTGGCCATCGTCCTGTCCTTTATTGTGGCGCCCAACCGTCGTTCGGCCCTGTCCGATGCCCGGTTTGCCGCCAGAGAGTCTCGACCACAGCTACTTGGGGGTATCAATGTCTGAGATCCACGGTCCATCGCCGGCACCATCGGTAACGGTGGTGATCGCCACGCAGGACCGCATGCACCTGCTGCAGCAGGCCATCGAGGCCGCCTGGAACCAGGACTACCAGGGGTCCATCACCATCACGGTCGTCTACGACAACCATGCACCGCATCCAGAGCTTGCCCGCCGCGAGGGCAACCGCCAGGTGAAGGTCATCACCAACACCCGGACACCCGGGTTGGCCGGAGCCCGCAACTCGGGCATCCTGCACGCCGACACAGAGTTGGTGGCGTTCTGTGATGATGATGATGCCTGGAAGCCCAGCAAGCTGACCCGGCAGGTCGCCCTGATGCGCCAGGAGAACGCCTCGGGGTGCGTCTCCGGCATTGAGATCAGTTACGGCCAGAAGCGGATGGTCAGGATTCCGCAGCTTGCCACCGTTGACACCAGTGCCATCACCCAGGACCGGCTCACCGGCGCCCACCCCTCCAGTTACCTCTTTGACCGGGTGTTCCTTATCGAGGAGGTGGGGCTAGTCGATGAAACCATTCCCTACGGCTATGGGGAAGACTACGACCTGCTGATCCGGGCCGCGGCCGCGGGAAGAATCAGCGTCCTGCCGCAGGCGGCCGTTGACGTGCTGTGGCACAAGGGCGGTTCGAAGTTCTCCCGCCGGTGGGAGGCCATGGAAGCCGGAATCAGTTTCCTGATCGGCAAGCACCCGGAACTGACCGCTTCGAAGCGCACGGCCTCCTGGCTGCATGGGCAGCGGGCCTTCGCCCTAGCCTCGCTCAAGGAGCGCCGCCGTGAGGGGGTGCAGATTGCCGCGCAGTCAATTCGGCTCAACCCTCGCCAGCCGCGCGGCTACCTGGCCCTGGCGGTGGCCAGCGGGGCGTTGAGCCCCGGCTGGGTGGTGGACCGCCTGAACGAGAAGGGCCGCGGCATCTGACCAGTCCCGGCCCTCCCAACGCCTTGGCCCCCGGCTATTGCCGGGGGCCAACAGTGTCTACGGCCATAAAATACTGCTGGCGTGGCGGTAGGCGCTCCCCGGCGGCTACTTGGCCGGAAGGCGGGCTACCGATGGCGTGGACGGAGCTTGTTCCCCAACAGCACCACGTTGGTGGCGTTGAACCGGCAGAACATCTTGTCCGCCACGATTCCCAAGGCCAGGGCCAGCAGGACGCCGGTCAGGAAGTGAATCCAGGTTACCTCAACGCCCAGGCGCAGCAGCACGATCCGGGCCCCGGCCGAACCGAAGACGTGGAAGAGGAAGATCGGGTAGGCGAACTGGCCAAGCCAGGCCAGCGCCCGCACCTGGAAGGGAAAGCCAAAGACCGCCAGAAGGGCTGCGAAACTGGCCAGAATCCCGCCCAACTCGTGACGTTCAGCGATGGCCGGAACCACGCCCAGCAGGCCCAGTTGGATCCAGGTGAAGGCCACCGCCAGGGCGGCCACGGACAGCAACCGCCACTTCAGCGCCTGCCGTTGCCAGCCCAGGCGGGCGCAGATGACGCCAAAGGTGAAGAACGGCAGCAGGTAGAGGCTGCCCTCAAATCCCAGCCAGTTCCGGTCAAAGAGCGGCCCGATCAGCACCGAGGCCGCTACCGTGAGGCCCAGCAGGGTCCACAGGTTACGGGCCGAGTCCATCAGGTGGCGGACATCGAGCAACGCGAACAGCACAAAGATCCAGAAAAGGGCCGGCAGGAACCAAAAGTGCGCCACGGGCAGGATCAGCCACATGAACCAGGGCTCTTCACCGAGCAAGTCGCGGTTCGTGCCCGGGGCCAATGACTGCACGGTCAGGAAGATCGCCCCGACGCAAACCATGGGAAGCAACAGGCGACGGGCCTTGGAACGCACGAACCTGCCCATCCCGCTGCGCATGGGTGCGTAGGCGGCGTAGACGACCCCGGAAAGGAAAGTAAACAACGGCATGCGGATGAAGCCCAGGGAATCGGCAAACCAGCGCCACACGCTGTCGGGCGGAACATTTAATCCGGCGGAGCCGCTGACCCCGATGACGTGGAAGGCGACCAAGGCGATGATCGCGATGCCCCGCAGGGTCTCGATGTTCTGATTCTTGCGTTGCCCGACGCGTGAGTTCGTCGTGGTGATCATGTACTCCCCCATGCCAAAGGACCGGCCGCGGAAAGCTGTGTTGGCCGCCTGGCTGCCGGCCGGTCCGTTTGGCGGCTTGTTACTCGTATATGTTCTTCTGCATCCGCGCACACCTTTCAGAACGATGCTGCTCCCAGCCGTCTATACCGCTCCACCCGATGGCCGGCGCCAACGCGGAGTGGGATTGCGTTCACCGATGTCTTAGCGCCGCACCAGCTGACCGACACGGCGCAGCATCCTTCCCACCGAACGCCGCGAACCGAACAAAGGCTGCCCCAGCTGCGCGGCAAGACGTTGCCCCGCAGCCCCCGGATCAGCCCGCCGTGGCTCGGTGCGCAAGGCCAGCGGGTTGGCAAACGCCTTGTCCAGTTGACGGTGCAGCTCCTGGCGCTGGTCCACGTAAATGGCGTCACCGTGTTCGGCCATGACCCGGGTGAATTCGATCTGGTGCCCGTCCACGACTTCCTTCAGTTCAGGAACCCGTGGCACGGCCAGGGGAATCACCCCGATTTCGCGCACGTCCAGGATCGAGCCGGGCCCGCCCTGCACCACCACCACCTGGGCGCGTTCGTAAATTTTCAACAGTTCCCCGCGGGGCAGGCGCTCCACGCCCGTTCCATGCCGCGGTCGCCGGCTCGCACCGTGCTGCACAAACAGGCTTGGTGCCTTTGCCTGCCGGTCCATCCAGTCATCCACCCAGTCAATCAGCCGATCAAAGAGGTGGTGGTCGGTGCCGACGGAGACCACCAAATCGTAATGCTGCTCTGCCCCGCTCACAGCACGGCCCCAATGTTCACGGCCTCCGGATAGTATTTCTTCTGTTCATCCCACTGCACGCAGAACAGGTCGGTCAGCGGGTAGCAGATGCGTCCGCTCAGCGTCGGCATGGTGATGCGGTCAAAGCATTCCAGGTACACGGTCTTGATGCCCATGACGTAGGCAATCAGGAAAAAGGGAACGCTGGCCCCGGCCCCCACCGACATGACCACATCGGGCCGCTCCCGGCGCAGCGTGCGAATGGCCAGGAAGAAGTTGCGGATGGCGTTGGGAATGTTGCGGGTGGTGGGCCAATAGCACCACGTCACGTTTTCCCCCTCCAGCGCCTGCTCCACTTCCGGACGCCGGAACGTCACCCAGCTGCGTTGGTGCTGTTCCCACCACTCCCGCAGCGGCAGCAGCTGGGCCAGGTGTCCCCCCGGCGATGTAACAAAAAGTACCTTCATGATGTCCTCCCCCAAAAGGTCATCCCGGTTGACGTGTTTAGTCACGGACACACCGGCATTGCCCGTTCAACTTGCTGTGGCTTTACTCCTCAAGTGCTGCCCCGGACGCTCACCAGCTCCATTCCCAGCCGTATGAGCCTTGGAACCCACCGAGCGTGAAGCTCGCGGTGCCGGCCCCCTTGGGCACGTCCAGGACGACCAGGCCCTTCTCACTGTCGCCCGGGTCAATGGGTGAAGGCACCCGCTCCTTGTCGGTGATGCACGATTCGGCGTTGCCCACCGGATCCGGAATTGGTTCACCCTTGGCATCCCAGGCACGGAACTCGTGCACACTCAGGTAGAAGTACGGGAACCCGGACTCGGCCAGGTCCTCGTTGGCATTGACGTCAAAGTCCAGCGCCACGTATTGGCCGTTGATGCTCGGCTGGGCGTCCTTGGCGGTGCATTTGAAATTCGTGGTGACGTAAGTGGCCGTGAATTCGGCGAACTCGGCATCCCCCTTGGGATCCTTGAAGACCGCCTGTTCGTTCTCTTCCACCGTCACATTGCCGCGGTCGTTCACGCCGAGGTCCTCAAGGAAGTCCACGTCTTTTTCGGTCGGTGCCGCCGAAGGCGTGCCACCGAGTGGGTCTATTGACGTGCCCTCGTTCTGCGTGGCCTCAGCTGCAGATGGCGCAGCTTCCTCATCCGCGGCGAATGTACAACCGGATGCCGTGATTGCCAGGGCCAATGCCGCCAGCGCATAGACGGTCTTCTTCAAGTGAGCCTCCCCAAAGACTGATGAACCGAGATCCCCAAATACTCGGTGCCTCGAGCTTAGCCCGTGTGCTGGCTACTGAACAGTGTTACGGACAGAAAACCGGTGAGGTTGCGCAGGAAGGCAGGCGCAAAGAAAAAGGAGTGCCCGGCACAGGTTCATCCCCATGCCAGGCACTCCTTCAATGTCCGCCACCGTGCGGTCCTTGCGGCCGCAGCCTGATGGCGGTGTGGCAATTTAGTCCAGGTAGGACTCGCGCGCCGCGTTCATGAACTCCTCGTCCAGGAAGTTGCGGTAGGCGGTCAACGAGTCCTGCTTGGAGTCAACGCGGGTGATGCCCACGCTGAGCTTGGAACCACTGGGGGTATACCCCATGCTGTCCCAGTAGACCAGGGCCTTGAGCTTGGGCAGGTCCTGGAGCTGCTCGTTGGCGGTCTTCCAGAAGTCGCTCTTGTACTTCGGGTAGGAACCATCTTCGTCCACGCCCCACTCGGCCAGCATCTGCGGCTTGCTCGGGTACTTGGAGGCTGCCCAGTTGTAGAAGCCGGGCCAGGTCTTGGAGTTGGTGGTGCGGTTGACCATGCCCTCCATGTCGGTCAGCCACACCGGCGGCTTGCCGAAGGCGTAGGGGTCCTGGGCAATCCAGTCCACCACGTCGTTGCCCGGGTAGAGCTGATCGAACCAGGACTTCTCGCCCCACTTCTGGATGCCGGTGTAGTTCATGACGGTGACCATGTTGTCGGCCCCGTTCGCGCGCAGCACCTGCACCACATGGCGGTAGAAGTTCGCGTAGTCCTTGGCGGTCTGCCCCGAGCCAGCGTTCTCGTTGACCTCGTCTTCCATTTCCGCGTTCAGCGAGAGGAAGAACTTCTTCGATGCGTTCTTCTTCATGTGCTGGGCCAGCGACTTCAGGTAGCTGTCGGCCTTGCCCTCGGCAACCTGCTTCCAGGTCATGCCGGTGGGCTTCCAGTTGTAGAACAGGATCCGGTTCGCTCCGGACTCGTCCTGACGCTTCAGTTCGGCCGTGTTGGGGAACATCGCGGACTGGCCACGCTTGTAGTAGTGGGCGATGTCCATCTTGCGCTCGGAGGTCTTCTCAAAGTTCAGCAGCGCCTGATCCCACGATTCACCCTTCAGCGGGTTGGCCGCTGCCCCGAACCAGATGCCGCAGCTGGGCACCAGGATCTCGGAGACGGTGCAGTTCTCCACCGAGTCGTGGCCATTGCCCTGGTTGTCCCCCGGCTTTTCGACTTCCTCCGGGCCTCCGGTGCCCGGGGTGTTTTCCCCGCTGATGGCAACCGCCGGGGCCTGCCCGTCACTCTTCTCACGCGAATCGATGCGGGTGATGCCGCCATCGGTGCGCTGCAGGACGATGTTCAGGCCGTTGTCGGCCGAGACCAAACCGGTCAGCGCAATGCTCAGGGTCTGGTCCGTGCCGCTGACCGAAACGGTCTTGAGCAAAGCACCGGCCTGCGGTGCGTTGGAGGCGGTCAGTGAGTCTTCTGACCAGTCCGAAGGGCCCTGCAGAATCCGCAGCTGGCCAGGAGTGCCGCCGTTGATGTGCAGCTTCAGTTCGACCTGCGAGTCCTTGGTTACCTTGGTTTCGGTATGGAAGCGCAGGAAGGCTTCGCGGTTGGCGCCGGTGTTCTCGCCCACGGCGATCTTCGAGCTATCGCCGTTGCTGTGATTAGCGCGGGTGGAAACGCTGTAGGTGTCGGCGGTAATCGCTCCGTCGGTCGGAGCGGCTTGTGCGGGTGCAGCTAGCGAACCGGCGCCAGCAAGGCTCGTGGCCAGCAGTGCACCGGTCATTACGGCGCAGGCTGCCACGTTAGCCCCCTTGCGGCGGGGGAATGAAAATAGTTTGGCGTCAGCCATATGTTCAGTCTCCAAGAGTTGGGATGTGACTCTGCACCCAGCCTGCAGATTCAACAGCGGGGATCCGCTTGATCGTTACCAAACTGTAATCTGAAGGTTCTTGAATAAAAAGTCCAAATGCCGCTAAAAGCCCGGATTCCCGCTGATTTCGCCCCCTACGCCCCCACCTTTTTAGGCATCAAGAGGGTTCGCTTGGACCACAGATACCCGAGGTAGAAAATGCCAGTCAAAGCTGAAATGCCCAACCCCACCCAGGGTTGCGCGGGCGGGAGGCTACCAAGGAGTCCCAGTAGTCCAAAGAGACCCAATAGTGAGATTAGCCACATTACCAGTTCCCGGCTGAAAACGCTGATCCCCAGGTGCTTTCGCACCTGCCACAGGCACAGCAGGTTCTTGGCGATGATCGCCGCTGCCCAGGCGATTCCCGCCCCAAGGATCCCCAGCTGCGGGATCAGCAGCACGCACAAGGCCAGATCCACGACCAGGGCCACCGAAATGTTCAGCAGCGACAGCGAGCTCCTGCCTGCCATCAGCAGCAGCACATCCAGCGGACCGACCGCGGTAGCCACCAGCATGGCGGTGGCCAACAGCTGCAGCACAATCCCACCGGCCTCATAGCCGGGTCCAAACACCAGGGCCATCAGGGCGGAGGCATGCACCGCGAAGACCAGGTAGACCGGCCACACCAGCGCCACTGACCACAGGGTCATTTGCCTGATTACCAGGGATACCGTGTCCTTGCGTTTGCGGGCCAGCAATCGCGCCAGTTGCGGTTCGCTCACCTGCTGCAGGGCACTGGTGGCTACCTGGCCCAGCACCAGGAAACGTGTGGCGGCGGTATAAATGGCAGCCGGAGCCGGTCCGAGCATCACCGTGACAATCACGATATCCGCCCGCTGGATCATCACCTGCGCCATCCGGGCCAGGCCGCGCGGCGCGGTGAAGCGCCAGAACTCCGAGCGCAGGTCCTCCCCGATCGGCCCGGCACCGTGCCAGTCATCCCGATGCCGGCGCAGCGTGCGCACGGCGGCCACGCCAGCCAGCAGGAAGCACAGCGCGTAGGGCAGTGTCCAAGCCAGGGTCAGGACGACCACCCCGCTCTGGGCCAGACCGGCCGCGAGAATCAGGAGCATCTGCAAGGTTGGGCGCAGGGCCCGCTCCAACACGATGGTCGGTTTCATGACCGCATACCCGCGGCAGACCGCCAGGAGCTGCTCATAGAGCACAGCGAACGGCAGGGTCACCACCAGCACCCGGATGATCAGGGCGCCTTCGGCACCGGACTGCGCGCCGAGCAGCCCGGCCAGCCAGGGCGCAGCCGCGTAGCCGAGGACGGCCACCACCAGGGTCATGGTCAACGATGGCAGCACGCCGGCCAGCACGGTGGCCCGGTTGCTGTGCCCGGCGCCGCGTCCCACGTTCCAGGCAATGAAGCGCACCAGGCCCTGGTCCGCCCCGAGGTGGGCCAGGGCCACGGCAATGATGAAGAAAGAGGTGGCCGCGAAGAGCAGGCCGGCATCCTCGGATGCCCAGAAGCGGGTGATCAGCACAATCAGCAGAAAATTCGATGCCGAGCCGACCGCTGCCGCACCCACGTTTGCCGCTCCACTGCGGGCGATCCGCTTTAGGGCGCGGTCCTCCCCCTCCACCGCGGTGTGCTTCGACGCCTTCGGATCATGAGCTGACACGTCGCGGATCCAGGCCGTGGTGCAGCTGTTCGAACGCGCCCTGCAGCTCCTGGGCCAGCTCCTTCTCGCTGGCCTGCACCCAGGCCGAGGAGTAGAGCAGCGTCCCGGAAATCGTGGCACCGCGCATTTGCAGGTAGTTGGCGGTGGAGAACACGGAGGTGACCGTGTCCTTGCCCCCGGAGACCGTGAGCACGCTGTGGTCACAGACCCCGCTAATGGCACTGGCCACGGCCGACGCCCCCTGGTGAACCACGAAGATCAGCAGGTCATGGCCCGCTCCCAGCAGGTTGATCAGATTCTTCAGCGAATCAGCCTGCACCAGGCCGGGCAGCTTCTCCGACTGGGTGCCAGCGGACATGACCGCCAGACGCCCCTCACCGAACTTCTTCACATGGATTGCCTCACGCAGCGCCACCCCGTCTTCCAACACGTCGCTGAAGCCCAGCTGCGTCTCGGAGTCCCCCGGCAACCGGGTCGTGCTAATCACGCACACCCGACGTCCGGTCATGGCGAACGCGGCCGCCAGCCCCGCGGCGATGGTGTGCACTTCCTCCCTGGACTGGTTGCCAATCAGCGCCAGTGTCCCAGGAGTGTTGACGTGCCCGCTGATCACCTGGGTGACCCGCAGATACTTTTCAATCACACCCTCAGCGGCATTGTCCTTCTTCTCGCGTGCATCTCCCAGCACGGCCAGCACCGAGGGTGCCTGGCGGCGCTCCAAGTCGCCCTCGTCCCACACGCGCTTATCCCCGTGTTCCACGATCAGCGTGGCCACGAAGCCCAGGGCCACGAACCCCAGCAGGACCGCCGCTGCCAGCAGCAGCGGGTTGATCCCCTCCGGCGCCTGCGGCAGGTTCGCCGGGCCCACCACGGTGCCCGGGTCAATGGATGAGGTTTCGGTGGTGGTGCGGTCCACCTTCACGTTGGCCAGTTCCTGGGCGTAGAGCCGCACCTGCTGTTCGAGCTCGATGACCCCGGCACTGTCGCTGCCGGCCTTCTTGGCCGCGTCATAGGCCTGGTTCGCGCTCTTCAGCAGCCCTGCGAGGGACTCCTCACGGCTTTGCAGCAGTTTGCTCTGCGCATCGATGACGCTCTGCGCCCGCTCCGAACGGAAGTTCATGAACGCGTCGGTGACGGCCTGGGCCCCGCGTTGGGCCTCCTGCGGGTCGGCACTGGTGAACCTGATGTTCATGACCTGCGAGTTCGATGGAACCGAGGCCACGGTTTGTTCACGCAGGGACTGTCGCGAAGCCCCGGCAATCTCCGCCTTCTGCAGCGCCTGATCCAGCACCTCGTCGGTGAGCACCACGCCGGCCTCGGTATTCATGGCCGCCAGCTGCTCTGTGCGCGAGGTAGGCGTGGTCGGCGAGAAAGGACTGCCGACCAATGGATTCAAGAACACGTTAGCGGTCGAGGTGTACTCCCGCGGCGAGAGCATGAAGGTGACTCCGGCCAGCAGCACCCCCACGATGCTGAACCAGGCAATCCACCGCCAACGGCGGGTGACTGCACGCTTAAAAAACTCATTCCCCTGTGAATTGTCAAAAGACATAATTTCCCCCAGCTTGGGGTCCCCAAGATAATTCTTCCCCATTTGAGTAATTGTGGCATAAGACACCGAACATGGGCAGGGGGCATGCCAACATTTCCTCGCTTCGACGCAATTTAGGCGGTTCCTCTACAAAATGTTGCGTCGCAATGGCAGACTCAAAGCTGAAACTATTCACCTTTTGCGTCGTCTGGGGACTATGACGCAGAACGCTCAACGGAGGGCACGTGGATTCCTTGGGGGATATCAAAGAAGTTAAAACAGCGCAGGACGCATCGGGGGAAGCGCCAGCAACAGCCGCGGGGCTGGATCCGGACCCACAGCCCGCGCGGCGTGAATCGGCCGACGGGCCACCACGCCGACCACGCGTTGTCATGCTCGGTGGCTTTGGGCGCAGCGGTTCCACCCTGCTGGAGCGGTGTCTGGCCCAATGTGAAGACTTCATAGGGCTGGGTGAGCTGCTGCACCTGTGGGAACGCGGCCTGCGTGACAACGAACTGTGCGGTTGTGGCCTAGCTTTCCATGAATGCCCGGTCTGGCAGCAGATCGGGGTCCAGGCCTATGGCCGCTGGGGGCGGATTGACACCGATCAAGCCATAGCCGACCGGCGGACGGTGATCCGCAACCGGTTCCTGCCAGAACTGATCCTGCAGCGTGGGTTCGGGCGACGGCGCCAAGCACGGCAGCGACTGCTGTCAAACCTGTCCAAGCTGTACCGTGCCGCCGACACCGTGGCCGACGGCAAGGTACTGGTGGATTCCAGCAAACACCCGGCCTACGCGTACTTCCTGCGCTCGCTGCCCATTGACCTGCGCTGTGTGCTGGTTGTCCGTGATCCACGCGGCGTTGCCTACTCGTGGTCAAAGGTGGTCACCCGGCCGGAAACCGGCAGTCGCGCCGAAGACATGCCTCGCTATTCCGTGCCGGCCTCAATTTTCAACTGGACGACGTACAGCCTGCTGTTTCACGCCCTGACACTGTTGCGCGTTCCGGTGCTGACCGTCCACTACGAGGAATTCATGACTGACCCGACGCGCACACTCGAAGAGGTCATCCGCTTCGCCGGCTTGGAGCCAACCCAGGCCCGCGTACCGGAGTTTGCCGACGGGCACATCACCCTCGATGCGCACCATACCGTGGCCGGGAATCCGATGCGTTTCAAGGTGGGGCAGATCAAGTTGAAGTTCGACAATGCATGGACCACCCAGATGAAGGACTTGGACCGCCGCCTGGCCACCACGCTGAGCGCACCCCTGCGCTTGTTCTACCGGTTCAACCAGCGCTAGGGATCTGATCTAGCACACCATCAGGCCTTCGACAGGTCCGGGAGCCCCCGGACCTGCTCCTGGGCTTGCCGGTGCATCCGCGCTCCTCCCGGCCCGCTTGCCGCGGCCACCCCGAAGGAACGCGGTGCACCTGCGGTGGGCCTTAGCCGCGCGCCCCTGTCCCGCCCGGGATTGGCTGAATACGCCGAAGAACACAACGATGGAAAGGGACCGACGACGGCTGGGGGGATGAGCTCCCGAATTGCCGGGAGTCTTCGTCGCCGGTCCCGTCCATGAGGCGCAGAAATGAATCGCGTCTGGGGAACGCTGCTGATTATTGAACTTCCCACCCGAGCCCGGCCATGACGTCATGCACGATCGCTCAGGCAGGAAGATCCATCCCTCCGCCTACATCCAAGCTACAAACCGGTGACCGCCCTCACACGCGTAGTCAATACTTAATCCCGACCTTTGCAACAAGTGGTTCACTCTCGCTCTTACCACACGCACGCTCTACCGCTGCCCGTAGATCACCGGTGGCCGCCCTGGTGCTTGCCGCCGGCCCGCCGGGTCCAGCGCTCCGAAGGCTTCCGCGGCGTTGTCATTGCCAAGGCGAGGCCCGATGACAACTCACCGTTCCTGCGACTACTGTCATTTGTGGTTACTTTAGAACACGGCAAAGGCAGGGCAGCCTCCGCTGCCCTGCCTTTGCCGTAATCACGGTCAACCGTGTTTAGTAGGCGCCCTCCGGCTGCACCATGACCTTGAAGGTGCGCCACATGATCATCAGGTCACCGGTCAACGACCAGTTCTCCACGTAGTAGAGATCCAGTCTGACGCTCTCCTCCCAGTCCAGGTCGGAGCGCCCATTGACCTGCCATAGACCGGTTAGGCCGGGCTTGATGAACAACCGCCGTCCGGTATGTCCCTCGTAACTGGCTACTTCGGCGGGCAGCGGCGGTCGGGGCCCAACCAGGGACATGTCCCCCCGCAACACGTTGTAAATCTGCGGCAACTCATCCAGCGAGTACTTGCGCAGCCAGCTGCCCACCTTGGTCACCCGGGGATCCTGCTTCAGCTTGAACAGCGGACCGCTGCCCTCATTGTGTTCCTTGAGTTTCTCCAGCTCAGCTTCGGCGTTGACCACCATCGAGCGGAACTTGTACATCCGGAAGGTCCGGCCATTGCGTCCCACCCGCTCCTGGCTGAAGAACGCGGGACCCGAGCTGTCCTTGCGCACCAAAAGACCGATGAGCAAGAAGAGCGGAGCCAAGAGCACCAGGGCCAGGCCGGAAAGGACAATGTCGATCCCCCGCTTCACCACATGGTGACCGCCCGCAAAACTGGGTACGTCCACATGCATGAGCGGCAAACCCTCCACCGGACGCATGCTGATGCGTGGACCGGCGACATTAGTCAGTGAAGACACGACGATGACATTGGTGCGCGTCTTTTCCAGGCGCCAGCTTACGTCCTTGAGCGCATCGCTCCCGCCGCGCAGCGAGCCGGCAACGATGACTGAGTCCGCTCCGACGAGCTGCACCGCTTCTTCAAGGTTTTCCAGACCCTGGAACGTCGGCACGGAATCCTCATAGCGATGCTCCTCCCCCGCCCCGTCAATCAGCAACCCGCAGATCTTGTAGGCCGGTCCTGCGTTCTTCTGCAGCTGCCTGACGACGTAGTCCACGTCGGAACCCTGGCCGAGCACAACGACCTGGGACAGCGCGTACCCGGCTTCCGATTTCGCCAGCAACCAGCGCCGCCACAGCCAGCGGCTGGCTAAGAGCAGCGCCATCCCCGCCGGGAAGGTGACAATGAGTTGTTCGCGCACTCCCTCAAGGTCAAAGACCAAAACGGCTAGCGCCATGGTCCCCGCGGCTAGTGCGCTGGAGTCAACAACTCTTTTGTACTCCCGAACGCCGACGCCGATTACCTGCGCGGCCCTGGTGCGCGAAAGCCATAGGTATACCGCCCAGACGCCCACCGATGCACCGGCGAACCAGTAGTTTGGTCCTGCGGCCTGCGAGTACAGGTGCACCACGATGCCGCTGAGCAGCACCAAGGTGGCCATATCGGATAGCAGCAAAATGCGAGTGTATTTTTGTCTCCACCTGCTGGCCGAGAAGCCGCTGGCAGGCAGGAGTTGCTGATCCTTAAGTGTGTGACCGGAAAGGTCGGTTAAACCGTTTCCCCAATTTCCGACAAGGCCACGATTCCCTAAGGATTCATAAGCTTGCGACACGCCGTCCCCCTTGTTGGCGATGCCGATACCGTGAAGAAGTGCTGTGCGAGGCTTAACGTGCTGCTCAGGCACGGGCTTCACGAGAATCTTCGGCTCCCCATTTTGCCTAGATTTTCCCCAAGTGTTCATCTGTAATTCAGGCAGCGGCACCGTCCCTGAGGGATCATGGCTCACTGCACAGTGGAAATTCTATGAACCAACTAAGAAGTACTCACGCGTAAGCTCACACCCGAGTTGAAGCGCTTGTTTGCCATTTCTTGGCATTGGCCACTCGTTCTGCGCAGATAGTCCAAGTAGTCCACACTCAGCCCAGGGTTTTCGGGCACAGCGAATCGACACAGGCAAGAGATGAGCCAACCTCTGGAGGCTAAATACCCTGGCGACTTGGCTACTTGCAGATGCCGCTACGCAACTGGTTGCGGGCACGGACCAGGTACCCGCTGAGCAGCAGTGCGCGCGGTCCATTGAGAAGCCACCCAGTCCATTGAGCTACCCCGCGAGTGCGCCAACCGCTGAGCTTTGAAGCGGGTGCAGGTAATTCCGGGCGCTAGTGACGCCCACCGAAGTTCAGGTCGGAGCGCTGGGTAATGCCCAGCTTGGCGAAGATGCGGTACAAGTGCCCTTCCACGGTGCGCTGTGAGACGGTCAAAAGGCGGGCGATTTCGCGGTTGCTCAGCCCCTGCCGGACCAACTCGACAATTTCATTCTCGCGCGCGGTCAGCCCACTTTCCTCCAAACTCCGAGCCATGCGTCCCCAAGGTTTTTGTCCCATCTGGTGCAGCCATTCATGAATCTGACGGATGGCGAACCCGCGATTGCGGGGGTTGTCTTGAGCAGACCAGTAATCCACGACCCTGGTGATCATTTCCAAGGCCAGGACACGGTCGCCCTCGTCATGCAGTTCCTGCGCGAAGCCTTGCATTGCTTTCACGTCGGAGTCCTGGACCACTTGGACGGCGCGTTGTCGTCGTTGCAATGCGGCACATTCCTCCGGTACTTCCAACCCGCCTAATATCTCGGCAGCTCTTGAGGCCAATTTTTCATTGCGCGACAAGTTCCAGACCTGGTAAGTCAAGATTCCATAGAGAAATACACCGTTCTGCTGGGCGGAGCGCAGAATTCTGTCAATGACTCCTGCAGAGGGCTTCGTCCGCTGCAGCTCGGCCAGCAGATCACATTCCAATTGATCCGCTGCCCACCAGGCGTTTGCGGCGAGCGCGCCCGGTTCCCGCCGGCCGGCATTACACTGCCCGAATTGTTCTGCCTTGTCGTTTCTCTGCGCCCCGTCCTCGCTTAGTGCTTCCCCATTCGAGGACTGCTCTATGAGTAGGTCAAGCGAGGAACATAGGGCCAATAATCCTTCTGGGTCATTTAGCGCCAATTCCGCCCGGGCTTGACGGAGGTACAGCTGCGCATTGCTGACTTGTCCGCGGCGTGCATCGATCAGTGCTCGAAGCGCCTGCACCGTTCCGTGTTCCATCAGCAGCTCATAAGAACTGCCCATCACGAATCCGTCAACCAACCTGCTGGCCTGTTCATAGCTTCCGGTGGCCACCGCCGAGCGTACTGCCACCACGAGCAGGGCCAGGCGGTAACGGCAGGATGGCACCGCGGTACCGCCTACCGTGCTCTGTTCGGAAAGGTGGAGCGCAGTGGAAGGCTGACCAAGCCAATACAGGGACCTGACGCGTTCAATGCCCTCAACTAATGCACAGTCCCCACCCCTGTACCCGTCCGAATGGCCGCCGTCGGAAGCCGAGGTTCCCCAGAAGCGCTGGGTCAGGTCCCCGCCGGGCTCCGTCACGGCGGGGTGCAGCCAATTCAGGGCACAGCCGACATCTTGTGCCAGTGAGCCTTCCTCGTCACCGAGCTTGCCCGCCGAGGTGGAAAGCAACGTCCGGGCGGCCTGGAATTGCCCTGCCCCCAGATGGGCCAACAGACGAATGGCCTCCGCTTCGCGGTCGGGTTCCTCCACCTTTTCCAATAGCTCCAACGCCTGCTGGTAGCGATGACTGCGTTGCGCCCGTCGGGCGGCAGCGAGCAGCTCTTCACGGCTCACGGTGTCCCCGAAGATCAGCCGGAATCCCACGAAGTCGGGACCTACCGGTAGATCCTCCCCCAGGTGCGCGAGCACTTCCCGGTACACCCCGGCACTGCGCCCGGCGGACATACTGGCGCGAAGGCCTTCCTCGAAGAATTCGCTACTCAGATACGTCCAACCGTCGCGCAGCTCGATCAAGGCGGTGGGATGCTGCTGCAGGGCCTCACGCAGACCGAGCCGATCAACTTGTTCGATGGACAGTGGGCCGGTAATACACAGAATTTCAAACAGCTGCTGCACCTGTGGCGGGTGACGGTGAGCCAGGGCTGCAATGCGTCCCGCGGTGCCATGGTCAATGGCCAGGCTGGATTCGCGCAATGCGCCGAGTTGCTCGACTTCAAGCAGGATGCCCAAGCGCACCGCCAGTTCCAGGTAGTCCTGGACCAAGCTCTGGAAACCCGAAGTCAGTTGGTGGATGATTTTCGCCGACCCACGGCTGACCGGATAACCAAGCACCGTGCCAGAGAAGTCTACGATCTCATCCGGTGTCAGTGGTTCGACAACGACGCGCGTCAACCGCGCCACCGACATCAGTGCATCCAGCGACAGCGGGTCCTCGTGTTGTTCGTTGCTTACCACCAGGAGCTTGACCTTCCCCGAGCGGACCATTTGCCCCAAAACGAAGGCACTGGCCGAATCGATGCTCTGGGCTTCCTCGATCGTGATCAGGACGTGCTCTGCACCGTGCTCCAACTGCAGCAGTTCTTCCACTGCCGCGAGGGCAGCACGAATGGCCGATACGTCATTGATTGGCTGTTGGGCACCGGACAACAGAGGCGCCAGCGCCCCATAGGAGGAGTCGGTCAACGCGGCACTGCAGATCAGCCGGATCATCGGCAAGTGCAGCTCCTTGGAGGTGACCAGCCGGCGCACGAGTTGGGATTTGCCAGTGCCGAACTCGCCGCTGAGCAGCACTCCGGCATTCCCGGGCGATTTCAGCGCACGCACCACCAGGGCATATTCCCTGCGATTCCATTCTTGGCGATTATTCATCGCTACCCGGCAGCATTGAGGTCGTGTTTCAGCTCGGTCAGTGCGTGGAGATCGGTGCGTTTGCGGATTCCCAGTTTCGAGTACACCTGGTACAGATGGCCCTCCACGGTGCGCACGGAGACGCTGGCCTGTTCGGCAATTTCCAGATTCGACAGCCCGCTGGCCGCCGCGGAGGCCACAAACTTTTCCCGCTCGGTGAGCACGGTCAGGCTGCCCAGGTTCGCAAACGCCTTGGGGCTGATGCGCTCGGCCTGCAGCGAGAGCATGAACTTGTGGGCTTTTCGGGCAGCCTGCCGGCGTTGGGAGGCATTCATGTGCCGGAAAATTTCGGCACCGTCATCGGTCGCATAGGAGACGAACCCCAAGGCCGCCAATGCACCGACGGCAGCGGCCAGCAGCTGAGCGTCACGGTTCTGTGCCCCCTGCGCCAGCAGCCTGAACGACTCGGCCAGCTGGTGCCGTTGCCCGTGTTGAAGATCAAGCAGGCGGTCGGCAACCTCAAATTGACCGTTGCGAATCAGCAACCCCAACAGGTGGGAGGCCAGCAGTATTTCCCCTTGGGCTTCCGCCCGCCGGGCCCAGGCTTGGACGGCCTCAATTCCATGGGATGCCTGCCCCGGTTGTACGGCCTGAACCGCATGCAGGCACTGCCAGAGGCAGTCGAAGGCGCTGGCTGCACCGAGATCCATATTAATGGTCTTCCACTGAGCGCCGGCCCCCAGGGTTTCGCGGCCGCTGCGCCCGCTGATGTATTGGGAAACCGCGTCGACATACAGTCGTTCAAGTTCGGTCCCGCTTTCGCGCAGCTGCTGTTGCAGCGGAACTATCGCTTTTTGCGCCTGGGTCAGGTTTCCTGCCAGGGCAAAGATGATGGCCTGCATGGCTTCCGCATAGGCGATGAGCTCAAGGTCCGGTAGTGCCCCGTCAAGAATCAGCTCGATGAGGTGGCGAGATTGTTCCCAACGTCCCAAAGCCAGACTGCAGTTCAGCATTGCCCGGATGGTTTCGGCCATGCACGGGGCGAGCCTGTAGCCGGTGGCGTTTCCTGCGTGCTGGACATCAAGGTGTCGCCACAAGCTGTCGATCAGCTCATTGGCGATCTCGAAGTCATTGATCCTGGAATGGTATTCGGCGACCAGCGCGAGTGCCTCGTGTTTCTGGCACGGATCCAGTGCGGTCCACACTCCATGTGACGCCTCGGGCTGTAGTTCATCGATGAGCGCCGCTGCTTCCTCCAGGCGGCTGGCCGCCAACAGCAGGCGCAGCAGCATCAGCGTCGACTCATTCAGGTCTGTCTGCTCCCGCTGGCCCTCCGTCAACGTCCTGTCTTGGTGGCCCTGGCGGAAGCTCTTGACGCTGTCGATGGCGCGTGACCATTTTGCCTCGGCACTGGATCGCTGCGCTTCGGACTTCGACGTGCGCCATGCTTGGTGCAATTCGGATGTATGGGTTTGTACCAAGTGATCCGGGCGTGCCCCCGCGCCGGAGGAACCTGCTGGCTGAAGCGGCGAATATCCCGGCACCGAACCGGAAAGACTTCGCGCAATGGCAGGGCTGGCGATCGCAAAACTGCCCTCCTGCTCAGTAAGCAGCCCGGAGGCCACTAGATGGTCCACATCTACGTCGTGCACCCAGAGGTCATGCCCGAACGGTACCGCCCCACGCTGGGCGACGAAATCCAGAAACTGTCGTTCGCGTCGGTTCAAGCGTCCCAGTCGCGCCACCATGTGCTGCTCAACGTTGGTCAGATGGGGAATCGCTCCCTTCCGAAGTGCCACGACATCTGCACCAAACTCAAAACTGTTCGCCTGTCGGCAGTCAAGCAGCACGGCATCCAGCGCCTCCGAGCAGCCGGAAGTATGCATCCAGAGGTGGGCAGCCGTCAAGAAAGAGACGTCGCCCTCTACAGATTCCGCGACCTGTAGCCGGGCCTCGCGCAGCCTCAGCGCGCCCAGGTTCAACACCTCCAGCACGCCGTTACGGATCAGGGCCGAAATGTCCTGAGACAGTTCCGTCAGGATGTCATCGATGATCACCAGCTTGATGACACCCGTGCTGACAAGTTGCGCCAGCACGGCGCTGGTAAGAGTGTCGATGAGGTCAACATGCTCAAGGACGATGACCGGCCGTGTTCCCAAGCCAGTAAAGTGCTGTCGAAGGTGTCCGTAAACGGCCAGAGGCGACTGCAGCTGCTCGTGCTCCAGGCGTGTAAGAAGGAAGTGGATTGCCCCGTAGGGAATTTCACTTCCATAGCGGCTCCCGGACACCCACAACGGTCCGGTGCCGCTGCTGCGTTGATTGAAGGCAGTCCTTAGCAGCTCGCGCTTACCGGTTCCAATAGCACCGCGCAGGACATAGCCCCCGCGGTCCGTCTCTTCGCCCAATCCGGCAAGCAACATAAGAACGCGTTTTCGTTCCACGCTTCGCTCACCTGTGGCGTGCCAGCACTGTGTCGGAATGCCATCCCAGTGATTTAACCACTGCGAAGATGCGACAATGACACCCATTTACCCTATCCCCCCAAAGATCTGGATAAAATCCAGGCCCTCCCCAAAAGGGCCCGGTAGGTCTTGGAGGACATGTTACTCGTTAGCAAATGCGAAAACGAGGGTTACGACACTGCGTGACGTGTCGCTTCCCCGGCGCATCCCGTCAGCGCGGATCCAATAAGTCTGCTTATTAAGGCCTAGTAAAGCGAACATCAACGTCGGGCTGAGGGCTTGACCTTGATGCCATAATAGGGACATCTGCTCAGCATCGATCTTGGGGGTACGTTATGCAGCAGGAGAATTTCTACGAGGATTTCATCCGGAAGAAGCGTTTCGGAGCCCTAGATGGTCTGCGTGCCTTTAGCGTCGTGGCGGTCATCTGGCACCACGTTTCGGGAATGAACTACATTCCATAACTGGATCAGGGGTTCCGCGGTGCAGACCTGTTTTTTGCCATCAGTGGTTTCCTCATTACCTCCCTGTTGATACGGGAAAGAAGCCGCACGGGGCAAATCTCGCTCAAGAATTTCTACATTCGCCGCTCACTGCGAATTTTTCCACTCTATTACTCGGTACTGGCGATGTATTGTCTGCTCGTTGCCCTCACCCTAAGCGGCACAACCAAGGGACAGGCCTTCTGGGACAACCTGCCGGCGTTTCTTACCTATACCTCTAACTGGTTCGTGGACCTGACCAAAGGTGAGGAAGGAGTCACTTTCTACTTTGCCTGGTCGTTGGCTACCGAGGAACAGTTCTACTTACTGTGGCCGCCCTTGCTGATCCTGCTCATCACACTGTTCCTGCGCGTCACTGCAGGGATCTACGCGGCGATTGCGCTGACGCTTCTGCAGATCGCAGCTTCCTTCGTCGGTGAGCAGAATCTGTTGCTGACGATTTTGATTAACCTGTCCCCGGCGATCATGATGGCTTCGGCTGCGGCAATCATCGTGCATCAACCGGCTGCGTTTCGTATCACCTACCGTCTGCTCGGTGGACGATGGACAGCGTTGTCCCTGGCCATCCTTCTCCTTGCGGTGATCGCGGCCGACGCACCCAGTCTCCTGATTCACACCCTGATGGTCCTGCTGGTCGTTACATTGTGCATCAGGGAAGAAACGGTTCTGCATCCCCTATTACAGCTGCGTCTGCTCACCTTTATCGGAGCCATTAGTTATGGCATGTATTTGATGCACATGTTGGCGGCCAATGTGGTGCGACGGGTGCTCGGGCACGAAGTGGGAATCGACATCTTCATCGGCGCCACGCTATTGGTCACGCTGGCCGCCTACGTGAGCTTTCGATTCTTCGAATCCCCCATTTTGCGTCATGCCAATCGATTCAGACACAACCCTGATCCTGCGCCCGTACCGGCAGCCAAAACCGCAACTATTGCGGTTAAGGGCCGCCGCCGTCGGATGCGAACATAGCCTGAGGAGAATTTGAGCTTGTTGGGGCGAATATTTGTCTCAAATTGAGGATAAACTACTCCTCAAGCGGATCGGGGAATTCGCTGTCACCACTACTTATCAGGGTACAAGAATGAACAAAATCATCCGTGGGGTCACAGCCGCCGGGGCAGCTCTGGCACTGATGCTTTCGGGCACCACCGCAGCTACCGCCCTGCAGCCGACAACGGCGCACACTACGGTCTCGGTCGCCGCTGCCAAGAAGGCCCCGGCAGTGACGATCAACAAGATCGGCACCAAGACGGTCAAGGGCAATGCCAAGGCCACCGTGAAGCCAAGCTACAAGAAGGCGAAAAACGTCAAGATCAAGTCGGCAGTCTTGACGGTCAAAAAGGGCAAGAAGACGATCGCCAAGAACAAGAAGTCGGTCGCACTGGCAGCGGGCACCTACGAGGTCACCACCGCCGTGAAGTACCAGTACAAGGGCAAGACTTCCACGGTGAGCAAGAAGCAGCAGCTGGTGGTGAAGAAGGCCGCCGTGAAGAAGACCGTGGTGAAGATGAACGGCAAGACCATCAACTGCCCGGCAGGCTTCCCGGTCAAGGGCAATCGCACCGGCAGCAACAAGGAATGGAAGTACCACGTTCCGGGTCAGCGTTTCTACAAGAGCACCAAGCCAGAAGAGTGCTTCAAGACCGCTGCTGATGCCCGGAAGGCCGGCTACCGCGCCTCCAAGGTTTAAGCGGTCGCCCTAGCCAGGGCATCATCATGCTACTGACAGGGGTTGCCATTCACCGGATGTGCTGGTGGACGGCAGCCCCTGTCTCGTCTGCGGTGGTGCATGCAGAGCCGTCACCGATGCTAGCGGTTCAGGAAGTCATCAAGCGGTGCGGAGAGTGTCTCGTAGTTGGATACATCAACGGCCAGCACGGTGTCTTGCAAAATCAGGGTGGGAGTTCCCTGTAGGCCCAACTCCATGGCGTCCTGGGAATCGCGCTCCACCCGTTCCGCTATCGCTTCGGATTCGTAGTCGCTCAGGAACTTCTCGTTGTCCAGGCCCAAGTCCCTTGCATAGGTCAGGAACTGTTCGTCCACCGAAGTGCTCTGGCTCCATTGATCTTGATCCTCAAAGACGGTTTCCGACATCTTCTCCAGTGCGCCTTGTTCCGCGGCCGCTTCCACCGCGCGGGCCGCCGCTGGTGCGTTCTCATGGATGGGCAGCGGGAAGTTGCGGATGATGATGCGCAGCTCATCTCCGTAGTCGTCATTGGCTTGGCGCACTACAGAATCCATCCCAGCACAAAACGGGCACTGGTAATCGGTGAAGAGCACCAGCGTGCCGGATGCTGCTTTCGGCGCGCTGATGGTGCGGGCATCCTGCGGTGCGAGCAGCCGGGCGACCTCAGCCGAGGGAGCCGCCGGTGTGCGCGCGGCTTCGCTGCTTTCGGCACTGGCTTCAGGGCTGGGTGTCGTGTGGTTGGCCGGGGCGGCTCCACTGGAGCAGGCTCCGAGCAGGAGGGTGCTGAGCAGGGCCATGGCAATCAGTGGGGTACGGGGATCTCGGTTCATGTTCTTTCCGGTGCAGGGTCTGATGTGGAGGTGATGGAGGTGCGGCTCGGCGCGGGTCGGATGCACTTCAAGCGCAGCAACGAATGTGCTGCGCTTTCGTGGGGTTGGTTGTTTGATTCCGGGGTTAGTGAACCAGGATGATTCCGGCGTAGGCGATGCCGGCCACGATGAGGGTGGAGATGGCGGCCAGGATAAAGGGACGAACGCCCACGTTCATCAGATTGCGGATCTTCACCCCGCAGCCCAGGCCGAACATGGCCGCCGAGAGCAGCGCGGTTTGGATCATGGAACCGGCGTCGATGACTCCCTGCGGAAGGTTGCAGAAGGAGCGGATGAGGATCATGGCCAGGAAGCCGATGATGAACAGCGGCACGATCGGTGGGCGCTTGGCTTCCGGGTTCAGGTTGCCGCGGCGCCGCTGGCGTACGCTGAGCACCGCCACCACGGGGGCGAGCATCAGGATTCGGGCCAGCTTGGCGATAACCGCTGCGGCCAGCGCTCCCCCGCCGATGATGCCGCCGGCGGCGACCACCTGGGCGATTTCGTGGATCGAGGCTCCGGCCCACATGCCGTTCAGTTCCGCGCTCATGCCCAGCACCTGGCCCAGGAAGGGCACCGCCGGGATCATCAGGGTGCCGAAGATGACCACCAGGGCCACCGCGGTAACCACATCTTCCTCATCCGAGTCGGTGACCCCTTCCACTCCGGCCACCGCCGCGGCGCCGCAGATGGAGAAGCCGCAGGCGATCAGCAGCACCTGTGCGGCGCGCATCTTCATCAGCCGGCCAATCAGCAAGGTGGAGAAGATCCCGCCGCCGACGATGCATACGATCACCAGCAGCATCGGTGCCCCCAGCGAGATGATGTCCGAGAGCACCAGCTGCAATCCCAGGAAGACAATGCCCAGGCGCAGCAGCTTCTTCGAGGCGAAGGTGATGCCGGGCATGGTGCTTTCGGGAAGCCGGATGACGTTGGTGAGCGTAATGCCCAACACGATCGCCACGATCAGCGCACTGACGCCGGGCAGCAGCTTGTTGATGCCCATGGAGATGACTACGGCGACCGCGCACAGCAGCAGTCCCGGCAGGTATGGGCGAATGATTCCTGTGGCCTTGTGGGTCGCAGGCTGTCTGACCTGATCTGTTTTAATTGCCATGTTTCCATGGTTTCAACACGGGGCCGAACCCAGTAGACGGCACTTTGACATCAGGACATATACTCCTGATATGAGTAATTCTTGGCCCGATTTGGATGTCTTAGAACTCTTCGTGGCCGTGGTGGATTCCGGCAGCCTCGGCGCCGGGGCCCGGAAGGTGGGGATGGCCCAACCCAATGCCAGCCGGGCCGTGGCCCTGTTGGAGGCCAGGCTCAAAACATCCCTGCTGCACCGCACCCCACGCGGCTCAGCACCCACCGAAGTCGGGGTCCAGCTGGCCGAACAGGCACGCATCCTGCTGGATGCCGCCCAACGCTTCAGCGCCTGGGAGCAGAGCGGCGTTGGGCGCCAGGTGGAGGAACTGCGGGTGGGAGCGAGCATGACCATCGCCGAAACCCTGCTGCCCGCCTGGCTCTCACGTTTGCGCACGCTCGTTCCGCGGGTGCGCGTGGACGTGAAGGTGGGCAACTCGGAGGAAATCCTGCAGCAGGTCCAGCAAGGTGCGCTGCAGTTGGGTTTCGTGGAGACACCGTACCTGCCCCAGCAGCTGAACACGCTGCTCGTGCAGCAGGACGCCTTGCGGATCGTGGTCGGCCCCCACCACCCGTGGGCCGAGCGCAGCACGCCGGTGAGCCTGGCGGAGCTGGCCGCGACACCGCTGGTGCTGCGTGAATCCGGTTCCGGAACCCGCGAGGCCCTGACTGAGCTGTTGAGCGGTTGGCCGCTGGCGGAGCCGGCCCAGGTGCTCTCCAGCAATTCGGCCGTGCGGGTGGCCGCGGCATCGGGGGCCGGGCCCCCGGCGCTTAGCGAGTTGGCGGTGCACGCCCAGTTGGCCAGCGGGGAGCTGCTCAGCGTCCCGTTCCAGGGCCAGGGGGTGGCCCGGCCGCTGAGCGCCGTATGGGGTGGGCCGCGCCGGTTGAACGGCCTGGCCGCGCAGCTGGTGGACATTGCCCGCGCGCAGTCCTGAAAACCCCGAACGCGACAAAGCGCCTGCGACGCAGTCTCGGGGATGAGCTCCCCTCACTGCGCCACAGGCGCTGCTGCCTAGGCGGCGGTGCCGCGCTTAGCGGGCTACCGAACCCTCGGTGTAGTCGTCATCGGCGGCGACCCAGCTGAACAGCTGGCGCAGTTCGCGGCCGGTGGACTCGATCGGGTGGTCCTCGCCCTTCTTGCGCAGTTCCTTGAATTCCTTGGCACCGTTGGCCTGGTCATCCATGAAGCGCTTGGCGAAGGAGCCGTCCTGGATCTCGGCCAGCACGGCCTTCATGTTTTCCTTCACCTCCGGGGTGATCACGCGCGGGCCGGAGACGTAGTCGCCGTACTCGGCGGTGTCCGAGATGCTCCAGCGCTGCTTGGCGATGCCGCCTTCCCACATCAGGTCCACGATCAGCTTCAGCTCGTGCAGCACCTCGAAGTAGGCGATCTCCGGCTTGTAGCCGGCCTCGGTCAGCACCTCGAAGCCGTACTGGACCAGCTGGGAGGTGCCGCCGCACAGCACGGCCTGCTCACCGAACAGGTCGGTTTCGGTTTCCTCGGTGAAGGTGGTCTCAATGACACCGGCGCGGGTGCCGCCGATGCCTGCTGCGTAGGACAGGGCCAGGTCCTTGGCCTTGCCGGTGTGGTCCTGCTCCACGGCGATCAGATCCGGGATGCCGCGTCCGGCCTCGAATTCGCGGCGCACGGTGTGTCCCGGGGCCTTCGGGGCCACCAGGGCCACGTCCACGTTGGCCGGCGGCTGGATGAAGCCGAAGCGGATGTTGAAGCCGTGGCCGAAGAACAGGGCGTCGCCCTCGTTCAGGTTCTTCTCGATGGACTCGCTGTAGACCTTGGCCTGGACCTGGTCCGGGGTCAGGATCATGATCACGTCGCCCCAGGCGGCGGCCTCGGCAACGGTGGCGACCTTCAGGCCCTCGGCCTCGGCCTTGGCACGGGACTTGGAGCCCTCGGACAGGCCGACCATGACCTCAACGCCGGAGTCACGCAGGTTCAGTGCGTGGGCGTGGCCCTGCGAACCGTAACCGATGATCGCTACCTTGCGGCCCTGGATGATCGACAGATCCGCGTCGTCCTCGTAGTACAAATCAGCCACTGTATTTCTCCTTAGGTGTTCTTCGTTTCAGAAGCTTGGTTCCACGGTGTTCGGCCTACCTAGGGCTGCCCCCACCGAGGGGTGTTCAATGTTGTTGTTCTGTGGTGTGCGGTGCCCGGCGCCGTCGCTAGGCGCTCAGGGACTTCAGGGCCCGGTCGCTCATCGACTTGGCGCCGCGGCCCACGGCCAGGGTGCCGGCCTGCACGATTTCGCGGATCCCGAATGGTTCGAGCACCGCCAGCAGGGCCTCGATCTTCGAGGCGTTGCCGGTGGCCTCGATGACCAGGGACTCGGGTGCCACATCGATGACCGAGGCGCGGAAGAGTTCCGCGGCCTGGGTGACCTGCAGCCGGGTCGCGGCGTCGGCGCGCACCTTGACCATGATGTGGTCGCGCTGCACCGAGGCCTCGGGGAGCAGCTCAACGATCTTGATGACGTTGATCAGCTTGTTCAGCTGCTTGGTAACCTGCTCCAGGGAGTCCCCCTCGGCGTCGACCACCACGGTGATGCGGCTGATTCCCTCGATTTCCGTGGGTCCCACGGCCAGCGAGTGGATGTTGAAGGCACGGCGGGCGAAGAGTCCGGCGACCCTGGTCAGCACACCGGGGACGTCCTCGACCAGCACCGACAGCGTATGCTTTGCCATCTTTCCTAGTCCTCCTCTTCCCATTCCGGGGTCATGCCCCGGGCAATCTGGATCTGGTCGTTGCTGACCCCGGACGGCACCATCGGCCAGACCATGGAGTCGGCGGAGACCACAAAGTCGATGACCACCGGGCGGTCATTGATTTCCAACGCCTTCTGGATGGTCGCGTCAATGTCCTCATCACGTTCGCAGCGCAGCCCCACACAGCCGTAGGCGTCCGCCAGCTTCACGAAGTCCGGGATCCGGGCGGTGCCGTGGCCGGTGTTCAAGTCGGTGTTCGAATACCGCGCATCGTAGAACAGGGTCTGCCACTGGCGGACCATGCCCAGCGAGGAGTTGTTGATCACCGCGACCTTGATCGGGATCTGGTTGATCACGCAGGTGGCCAGCTCCTGGTTGGTCATCTGGAAGCAGCCGTCCCCGTCAATCGCCCAGACCACGCGCTCGGGCTGGGCCACCTTGGCGCCCATGGCGGCGGGCACCGAGTAGCCCATGGTGCCCAGCCCGGCCGAGTTCAGCCAGGAGCGCGGGCGCTCGTACTTCACGAACTGGGCGGCCCACATCTGGTGCTGGCCCACCCCGGCCACGAACACGCCCTCCGGGCCGGTCAGGGCCCCGATGCGTTCGATGACCTTCTGCGGAGCGGTGAGCCCGTCATGGGTTTCGGTCCAGCCGATCGGGTAGGTGTCGCGCAGGCGGTTGAGCAGATCCCACCAGGGCTTCAAGTCCTGCTGCGGGTCGGTCTCAAACCGGGTGCGGCAGGCGGCATGCAGCTGCGGGATGATCTCATCCAGCGAACCGACAATCGGCACGTCCGCGGTGCGGTTCTTGGAGATCTCGGCCGGGTCGATGTCGGCGTGGATCACCTTCGCGTACGGGGCGAAGGTGTGCAGCACCCCGGTGACCCGGTCATCGAAACGCGCACCCAGGGTGATCAGCAGGTCGGACTGCTGCAGCGCGGTGACCGCCGAGACGGCCCCGTGCATGCCGGGCATGCCCACATGCTGTTCATGCGAGTCCGGAAAGGCGCCGCGGGCGGTCAGGGTGGTGACCACCGGGGCACCGATGTACTCGGCGAATTCCTTCAGTTCCTGGTGGGCATCGGCCTTGATGACCCCGCCGCCCACGTAGAGCACCGGACGGGTGGCCGCGGCGATCAGCTTGGCGGCCTCGCGCAGCTGCTTGTTGTGGCCCTTGGTGACCACCCGGTAGCCGGGCAGGTCGATCTTGGGCGGCCAGGAGAACTCGGTCTGCGCGGTCTGCGCGTCCTTGGTGATGTCCACCAGCACCGGGCCGGGGCGTCCGCTCTGGGCCAGGTAGAAGGCGCTGGCCAGCACCTGCGGGATGTCCTCGGCCTTGGTCACCAAGAAGGCGTGCTTGGTGATGGGCATCGTGATGCCGACAATGTCGGCTTCCTGGAACGCGTCAGAGCCAATGAAGGCGCTGTTCACCTGTCCGGTGATTGCCACCATCGGGACCGAGTCCATGTTGGCATCGGCCAGTGCGGTGACGAGGTTGGTTGCGCCCGGACCGGAGGTGGCGATGCATACGCCCACTTCCCCGGTGACCATGGCGTAACCCTGTGCGGCATGGCCGGCACCCTGTTCATGGCGGACCAAGATGTGGTTGAGCTTGGTTGAGTCCATGAGCGGATCATAGGTGGGAAGGATGGCCCCACCGGGTAATCCGAAGACGTCCTTGACGCCCAGTTCTTCCAATGAGCGGACGATGGCTTGTGAGCCCGTCATCTGCGTGGGAGCGACAATGTTGTTCGGACCCTGGACCGGGTTCGAAGCCTCCACGACGGAAGAGACAGCGGTGGCATCCTTGCTGCGGTTCAATGACTTGGCAACCGTAGCCGGATTGGCAGGTTTTCCGTTGCTCATCGGGATCCTTCCTGATCTATCTCTTCATCTGCGCATAAAAAACGCCCCGCGGCCGTCAGCAACTGACGAAAGGGGGCTGTGCGCGTCACCAGGCGATCTGTCTAGGACAGATCAAGTTTCAGGCTCCGCGCCTGATAACTAGTAGAACACTGGTGGTTGTTTGCATATACCCAGTTTTGTCCAACTCATCTGAAAGATCAACACGACTCTCCGTTGATCTCAAGATATGAGACGGATGTTCGGTGGGTGGACACTGCGGGTGTCCACCCACCGCTTCACACCGAAGTGTTTCAGCCGCAGAATGCGCCGGTGGAGGCCGAGTTGACCAGCTTGGCGTACTTGGCCAGCACACCGGTGGTGAACTTGGCCGGCAGCGGCTCCCAGCCGACCTTGCGGGCCTCAAGCTCCTGCGGATCCACCAGCAGGTCGAAGCTGCGGGCCTCGATGTCCACGCGGATCTTGTCCCCGTCCCTGACGAACGCAATCGGTCCGCCGTCCACGGCCTCGGGGGCCACGTGGCCGATGCACAGCCCGGTGGTGCCCCCGGAGAAGCGCCCATCGGTCAACAGCAGCACGTCCTTGCCCAGCCCGGCGCCCTTGATGGCGCCGGTGATGGCCAGCATCTCGCGCATGCCTGGTCCGCCCTTGGGGCCCTCGTAACGGATGACCACCACATCCCCGGCCTTCAGCTCACCCTTGTCCAGGGCGTCCAGGGCGCCCTGTTCGCGTTCGAAGACGCGGGCGGTGCCCTCGAAGACGTCGGCGTCGAAGCCGGCGGACTTCACCACCGCGCCCTCGGGAGCCAGCGAACCGTGCAGGATGGTCACCCCACCGGTCTTGTGGATGGGGTTGTCCATGGCGCGCAGGATCTTGCCATCCGGATCCGGCGGGGCGATGTGGGCCAGGTTCTCGGCCACGGTCTTGCCGGTGACGGTCAGGCAGTCCCCGTGCAGCAGCCCGGCATCCAACAGCGCCTTCATGACCACCGGGACACCGCCGATGCGATCCAGGTCGTTCATCACGTAGCGGCCGAAGGGCTTCAGGTCGGCCAGGTGCGGGACCTTGTCACCGATCCGGTTGAAGTCATCCAGGGTCAGATCCACTTCGGCCTCGCGGGCGATGGCCAGCAGGTGCAGCACCGCGTTGGTGGAGCCGCCGAACGCCATGGTCACGGCGATCGCGTTCTCGAAGGCCTCCTTGGTCAGGATGTCGCGGGTGCGGATGCCCTTGCGCAGCATCTCCACGACGGCCTCACCGGAGCGGTGGGCGAACATGTCGCGGCGGCGGTCCGCCGACGGCGGGGCAGCGGAACCGGGCAGGGACATGCCCAGGGCCTCACCGATGGAGGCCATGGTGTTGGCCGTGTACATGCCGCCGCACGCGCCTTCGCCCGGGCAGATGGCCCGTTCGATGGCGTCCAGGTCCTTTTCGCTCATCTTCCCTGCCGCGCAGGCGCCAACGGCCTCGAACGCGTCAATCAGGGTAACGTCCTTCTCCGTGCCGTCTTCCAGCTTCACCCAGCCGGGCATGATGGAGCCAGCGTAAAGGAATACGGAAGCCAGGTTCAGGCGGGCCGCGGCCATCAGCATGCCGGGCAGGGACTTGTCACAACCGGCCAGCAGGACCGAGCCGTCCAGGCGCTCGGCCATCATCACGGTTTCCACCGAGTCGGCAATCACTTCACGCGAGACCAGCGAGAAGTGCATTCCCTCGTGTCCCATGGAGATGCCGTCCGAGACGGAGATGGTGCCGAATTGCATCGGGAAGCCGCCACCGGCGTGGACGCCTTCCTTGGCACCCTGGGCCAAGCGGTTCAGCGAAAGGTTGCACGGGGTAATTTCGTTCCACGAGCTGGCGATACCGATCTGGGGCTTGGCAAAGTCCTCATCACCCATGCCCACGGCGCGGAGCATGCCCCGGGCGGGAGCGGCATGGATACCATCGGTCACCGCGCGGGAGCGTGGTTTGATATCTGGGGTCGTTTCCTGGCTCATGAAAAAGATTCTAGAAGTCAATATGACCAATTGGACAACCCGTGACGCGACAATGACACATTTCGCCAAAAGCGCTCATTGATCATTTTGTTCAGCATTCTTAGTAGAGTGTGAGTCATGGACACACGCCCAGACGAGAATCCGACCGACACCGTCAAGCGCCTGCTGCATGAGGCGTTTGATGCACAGATCCCCAACTTCGCCAGCTATAACCTGGTCGCGGCGGTGGGACTGGCCGGCAGCGGCGGATTAAAGGTCATCGGGTATCGGCGCCAACCGGCAGAATTGGTGCTCGCCCCCATCGATCCGGCGGACCTGAGGGCCGCCGAGGACGCGATCACCATCAACAACACGAACGTCAACCAGCTCGCGCTGGTCAATGACGGAGGCTATGAGATCGCCACCTCCACCGGCCGGGTGTTCCGCTTCAACGTGGATGCACACCCGAACGTGGACCTGCACCTGGATGATGCCGTGGTGCAGAGCGTGGAGTTGGATCAGGAATCGGACGCGGCGGACTTCGCCGAGTTCATGCACCATTTCATGAACACCATCGAGGGCACCGAGAACTTCGTGTAACCCACCGGCTCATCACTCAGCCAAAGAAAAGTCGGCGGCGGTGAATCAACACCTGCCATCGGCTCCCCTACTTTCCTGCAAAACTCCCTGACCCGCCGGTGATCCCGAGGAGCAGGGAGTTTTGCGTATCCGCTCATACACAACCTCGGGTCCCAGCCTACTTTTTTACTTTCTCTCGCCGACTAACCCCCGGCAAGTCTTATGCAACACCTGCTGACTCGTTAGGCGTGCGACGGTATTTGGCTCCAAACCGGCACCGGCCGCCAAGTTCCGGGGTTGGAACTCAGCGGCCGGTCGACAGTTGGTCGGCGATCCATCAGAATATGGCGTATTCCGCAGTATCTACCGTCGTCGTTATTAGTAGGGCCAGAGGCCGCCTGCCGGGGTGCTGATCCCGTGGCTGTACGGCCACAGACCACCGGCGGTGGTATCCCCCTGGGAGGCGGAACTGACGCTGACACCGACTACCAGGGCCATGGCCGCGGCGGCCAGTGCGATGAGTTTCTTGACGTTCTTCACGGGCAGTACCCTTCTCGAAATGCGCGGCTCGTGCCGCGGCTCCTGCCGAAGCGCAACGAGCCAAGGTAAAGCCTAGTGAAGCCTGAGAATGAGAACAAGGAATCTGCACAATTAAACGCATCTGATGCGATACTAATGCAGTGGATCATTTTCGTCACGGCTCAGCCGCCCAACTAAAGGTCGCCGAGGTACTGCGTGCCGCACGCGATGGCGAACATGAGAAGGTCACCCTCCAAGGCCCCCAGGTACTGGCCCAATTAGATCCGAAGACCGAAGCGTCAAGTTATTGGCTGGTGCAGGAGGCCCTGTGTTCGGCCGCCCACGCCGTGGATGACTACGAACTGATGTGCCGGGTAGCGGATCAGATGAAACAAACCGCCGGGCAGCTGAACCGCACCGACCTGACCATCAAGGCGCTGCTGGCCCAGTCAACCGCACGGCGCTGCGTGGGTGATGACGCCACCGCACTGTCCCTTGCCCGCCAGGCCCAATGCCTGGTGCGTGAACTGGACGATGAGTCCCCGGTACGGATCCAGCTCTACCAGGTGCTGTTGGCCGCACTGGTAGAAGCCGGGCACCCAGATGAAGCATGGCAACTGCACCAGCACCTGGCAGGCTCGCTGCATCTTGTTGCCGACGGACAGGAGCAGGGCAAGGCGTATTGGACACTGGGCAACTTGGCCTTCATGGTCTGCGAACCGGATTTGGGAGTGCACTACCACCAGCGCGCCGCGGAACTATTGGTCCCGGCCCAGGACATGGTCCTCTGGGCGCGCTTCAACCGGGCCACCGCCGAACTACGACTTCAGGCCGGGATCCTAAACGAACAAGTCCAGGATTGCCTGCAGCGGGCCGAGCTGGCCTTTGGACTCATCGAGGCCGGCGACCTGGACCACGCCGGCCTGTGTCTGACACGTTCTCGCGCCGCCGCCGTCCAGGGCGACCCTGCCCGCGCCATGGCCATTCTGGAGGGTTTCACGTCCCGTTATAGTGGTGCACCTGAGCATTTGGTTCCCCTTTTCTCCTGGTGGGCGCAGCTGCTGGAGCAGGCCGGGGAGCCGAAAGCAGCGCAGCACAAACGCCACCAGGCGCAGCAGGCAGGAAAGGACGGTTCGTGACGCACGCCGAAATGGATCCGCGGATCCAGGACATCGTTGACTCGATCCTGAAAATTGCCGGTGGAGACTTCGCTGTCTCCCTGCGGCCCAGCCAACAGCGTGATGACATCGACGCGATCATGGTGGGGATCAAGGCCATGGCCAATCGCCTCTCGGGCACCTATGAGGAGCTGGAGCAGCGGGTGCGCCAGCGGACCCACCTGCTGGAGTCCGCGAGGGACAAAATGGAGGTGCTGGCGTACACCGATCCGCTCACGTCCCTGGCCAACCGGGCCGCCCTGATGCGCGAACTCGCCTCACAACTGGATGCGGCACATCGCGCCGAACCGGTCAGCACGTTGTTCCTGATTGACCTGGATGACTTCAAGCCCATCAACGACATCCACGGACACAACGCCGGAGACCGGGTGCTGCAGGAAGTGGCAACCCGGCTGCGTCAGAGCGTGCGTCCGGGAGATTTGGCGACACGGCTGGGTGGAGATGAATTCGCCATCCTGGCTCGCGTGGATGCCTCGGCAGCCAAGACGATGGGTCAGCGCCTGCTTCAGGTACTGCGTGAACCGGTGGAAGTCGGCCCGGCAAACATCACTCCGGGCGGCAGCATCGGGTTCTGCGTGGGCCACGAATCACTCACCGCGGAACAATGGCTGGAGTGCGCCGACACCGCCATGTACGTCGCCAAACGGGATCCGAAGGAAAAGGTCCAGCAGTTCGAGGACTTCATGCTCTACGAACGGCACCGCAAGGCCTTGCTGAGCACGGAGCTGCGTACGGCCCTGGCCAGCGGGCAAATCCACCCGGCCTACCAAACGGTGATCTCGGTGGAGGACGGCGCCGAAGTCGGGGTCGAAGCCCTGGCCCGGTGGGAACACCCCGAATTGGGCGAGCTCTCCCCGGCGGACTTCCTGCCGCTGGCGGCCGAATCAGGCTTGCTCAGCCAGCTCACCACCCGGCTGCTGGATTGTGCACTGGCCGACCTGGGACAGTGGCGGCGAGGACAGCGGGTCTCCGAGGACTTCCGCGTCCAAGTCAACGTGACCCCCTCGGAGCTGACGGATCTTGCCTTCTCGGACAAGGTCACCCAGAAGTTGCGTGAACACGAAATCCCGCCCGAGTGCCTGGTCATCGAGGTGACCGAGGAACGCTACATCTCCGGGGATCGCCCGGAGCTGTATTCACTGCGGGCCCTTCGAGAATTGGGGGTTCGGGTCTTCATTGATGACTTCGGTGCGGGCTATTCGTCCTTCGGTTATCTCAGCAAATTGCCGGTGGCCGGTGTGAAAGTCGACCGTTCCATCACCATCGGAGTGGACAGCGACCCCAAGCAGCGGGCCGTCATGCAGGCCGTGTTGGACCTGGCGGTGGCGTGTGGCTTGGAGTGCATCGTGGAGGGCGTGGAAACCGAGGCCGAAGCCGCCGTGCTGCGCACCCTGGGAGCCCACTGCCTTCAGGGATTCCTGTTTGGCCGTCCGGGACCGTACCCTTCGATTTAATTCTAAATCCCTAGCTTCGCAAGCTAGCATTTGCGTTATCTTTAGGGGCTCTTCACAATCCAGGGTGTAAAACGGGTCTGAACCCGCCAGATTCCAAGAGCGAACGGGCAATATAATTCGCTAGGCTCCGGAACCCCAGAGCGCTGCCGCGCAGGTGTTCCAACCTCCCATTGATCGCTTCGGTGGGGCCGTTCGAGGTGCC
>NZ_VATX01000021.1:0-3495 GCF_005774635.1 Glutamicibacter sp. V16R2B1 | reverse complement strand
TGTTTCGTAACCGTATAGTGAACGCGAGCAACACTCTTTGCCGAACACCCCACACAAAAGGGGGGTGGTTTTGTTGTGTGTTGATAAGTCATCGGCCTATTAGTACAGGTCAGCTACACAAGTCTTTAGTCCTTGCTTCCACATCCTGCCTATCAACCCAGTGGTCTAGCTGGGGGCCTCTCACACAAAAAGTGCATGGAAATCTCATCTCGAAGCAGGCTTCCCGCTTAGATGCTTTCAGCGGTTATCCCTTCCAAACGTAGCTAATCAGCGATGCACTTGGCAGTACAACTGACACACCAGAGGTTCGTCCGTCCCGGTCCTCTCGTACTAAGGACAGCCCTTCTCAAATTTCCAACGCGCGCAGCGGATAGGGACCGAACTGTCTCACGACGTTCTAAACCCAGCTCGCGTACCGCTTTAATGGGCGAACAGCCCAACCCTTGGGACCTACTCCAGCCCCAGGATGCGACGAGCCGACATCGAGGTGCCAAACCATGCCGTCGATATGGACTCTTGGGCAAGATCAGCCTGTTATCCCCGAGGTACCTTTTATCCGTTGAGCGACGGCCCTTCCACACGGTGCCGCCGGATCACTAGTCCCGACTTTCGTCCCTGCTCGAGCTGTCACTCTCACAGTCAAGCTCCCTTGTGCACTTACACTCAACACCTGATTGCCAACCAGGCTGAGGGAACCTTTGGGCGCCTCCGTTACTCTTTAGGAGGCAACCGCCCCAGTTAAACTACCCATCAGGCACTGTCCCTGAACCAGATCATGGTCCGAAGTTAGGTGACCGGTACAGCCAGAGTGGTATTTCAACGATGACTCCACCCGAACTAGCGTCCAGGCTTCACAGTCTCCCACCTATCCTACACAAGCTGCACCGAACACCAATACCAAACTATAGTAAAGGTCTCGGGGTCTTTCCGTCCTGCTGCGCGTAACGAGCATCTTTACTCGTACTGCAATTTCGCCGAGTTCATGGTTGAGACAGCGGGGAAGTCGTTACTCCATTCGTGCAGGTCGGAACTTACCCGACAAGGAATTTCGCTACCTTAGGATGGTTATAGTTACCACCGCCGTTTACTGGGGCTTAAATTCTCCGCTTCGACCCCAAAGGGGTCTAACAGGTCCTCTTAACCTTCCAGCACCGGGCAGGAGTCAGTCCGTATACATCGTCTTGCGACTTCGCACGGACCTGTGTTTTTAGTAAACAGTCGCTTCCCCCTGGTCTCTGCGGCCCACACCCGCTCAGGAAAGCAAGTTTCCCTCACGAGGCAGGCCCCCCTTCTTCCGAAGTTACGGGGGCATTTTGCCGAGTTCCTTAACCATGATTCTCTCGATCGCCTCGGTATTCTCTACCAGATCACCTGTGTCGGTTTAGGGTACGGGCGGACTGGGACCTCACGCCGATGCTTTTCTAGGCAGCATAGGATCACCGAATCACCCACCAAAGTGGGCGCCTATCAGGTCTCAGGCACACGTTCCGCGGATTTGCCAACGAAACACCCTACACCCTTGGACCAGGTCAATTCCATTGCCTGGCTCGGCTACCTTCCTGCGTCACACCTGTTAACACGCTGACCTCACACCCTCGGTTCCCAGCCACCAACCACAACAACCACCCCCCAAAGGGGGCAGCACGTCATGGCGGCAGGTGGTTAGCATCAGATGCTCAGTATGGGCGGTCCTTCGCCGGTACGGGAATATCAACCCGTTGTCCATCGACTACGCCTGTCGGCCTCGCCTTAGGTCCCGACTAACCCAGGGCAGATTAACTTGACCCTGGAACCCTTGATCATTCGGCGGACGGGTTTCTCACCCGTCATTCGCTACTCATGCCTGCATTCTCACTCGCGTAGCCTCCACCGCTGGTTTCCACCGCGACTTCACCGGCCACACGACGCTCCCCTACCCATCCAAACCACTGGACCACAAAAGCCAATGACATGTTTGAATGACGCAACTTCGGCGGTGTGCTTGAGCCCCGCTACATTATCGGCGCGGAATCACTTGACCAGTGAGCTATTACGCACTCTTTCAAGGGTGGCTGCTTCTAAGCCAACCTCCTGGTTGTCACAGCAACTCCACATCCTTTTCCACTTAGCACACGCTTAGGGGCCTTAGTTGGCGTTCTGGGCTGTTTCCCTCTCGACTATGAAGCTTATCCCCCACAGTCTCACTGCTGCGCTCTAACTTACCGGCATTCGGAGTTTGGCTAAGGTCAGTAACCTTGTAGGGCCCATCGCCTATCCAGTAGCTCTACCTCCAGTAAGAAACACGCAACGCTGCACCTAAATGCATTTCGGGGAGAACCAGCTATCACGAAGTTTGATTGGCCTTTCACCCCTACCCACAGCTCATCCCCTCCATTTTCAACTGAAGTGGGTTCGGTCCTCCACACGCTCTTACACGCGCTTCAACCTGGCCATGGGTAGATCACTTCGCTTCGGGTCTAGACCGTGCCACTCAAACGCCCTATTCAGACTCGCTTTCGCTACGACTACCCCACACGGGTTAACCTCGCGACACAGCACTAACTCGCAGGCTCATTCTTCAAAAGGCACGCCATCACAGAACACAAAGCCCTGCTCTAACGGTTTGTAAGCACACGGTTTCAGGTACTATTTCACTCCCCTCCCGGGGTACTTTTCACCATTCCCTCACGGTACTGATTCACTATCGGTCATCAGGTAGTATTCAGGCTTACCAGGTGGTCCTGGCAGATTCACACGGGATTCCTCGAGCCCCGTGCTACTCGGGCACCCACACTAGGACGGCAGCACGCATGACGACTACGGGACTATCACCCTCTCTGGTCCGGCATTCCAACCGATTCACCTATACGCCTGCACCTCATCCCGCCAGCCGAATAGAACTGGCACATATGGACCCCACAACCCCGAAGATGCAACGCCTATCCGCTATCACACACCTACCGGTTTAGCCCCATCCGCGTTCGCTCGCCACTACTAACGGAATCACTATTGTTTTCTTTTCCTGCGGGTACTGAGATGTTTCACTTCCCCGCGTTCCCCCCACATGGCCTATACATTCAGCCACGGGTCACACCACATAACATGGTGCCGGGTTTCCCCATTCGGAAATCCTGGCCTCAACGTCCGGTTATCGACTCCACCAGGCTTATCGCAGATTCCCACGTCCTTCATCGGCTCCTGATGCCAAGGCATCCACCGTGCGCCCTTAAAAACTTTCAACACAATCATCCATCCATCACAGACAAACGACAGCACAGAAAACCTCAAATACATGAGCAACAAAACAATCAACAAAATCACAAAACAACAAACACCCACACACACAAAATGCGGCAGGCACCTGTCATTTCAAGATGCTCGCGTTCACTATACAGTTCCCAAACAACAACCCCACACCCCCACACCACACACCCACACAAGGGGCACGCGTGCCAAGGACACAGGAAAACAAACATGGTCTTTCAACCGAAACACCAAGAACACCACACCCACCAC
>NZ_VATX01000020.1:0-1808 GCF_005774635.1 Glutamicibacter sp. V16R2B1 | reverse complement strand
GCAACGGGCAACCAATAATGGTTAGCTCCTTAGAAAGGAGGTGATCCAGCCGCACCTTCCGGTACGGCTACCTTGTTACGACTTAGTCCCAATCGCCAGTCCCACCTTCGACGACTCCCCCCACACAAGGTGGTTAGGCCATCGGCTTCGGGTGTTACCAACTTTCGTGACTTGACGGGCGGTGTGTACAAGGCCCGGGAACGTATTCACCGCAGCGTTGCTGATCTGCGATTACTAGCGACTCCGACTTCATGGGGTCGAGTTGCAGACCCCAATCCGAACTGAGACCGGCTTTTAGGGATTAGCTCCACCTCACAGTATCGCAACCCATTGTACCGGCCATTGTAGCATGCGTGAAGCCCAAGACATAAGGGGCATGATGATTTGACGTCATCCCCACCTTCCTCCGAGTTGACCCCGGCAGTCTCCCATGAGTCCCCGGCATAACCCGCTGGCAACATGGAACGAGGGTTGCGCTCGTTGCGGGACTTAACCCAACATCTCACGACACGAGCTGACGACAACCATGCACCACCTGTGAACCAGCCCCAAAAGGGGAAAGACCATCTCTGGCCCGGTCTGGAACATGTCAAGCCTTGGTAAGGTTCTTCGCGTTGCATCGAATTAATCCGCATGCTCCGCCGCTTGTGCGGGCCCCCGTCAATTCCTTTGAGTTTTAGCCTTGCGGCCGTACTCCCCAGGCGGGGCACTTAATGCGTTAGCTACGGCGCGGAAAACGTGGAATGTCCCCCACACCTAGTGCCCAACGTTTACGGCATGGACTACCAGGGTATCTAATCCTGTTCGCTCCCCATGCTTTCGCTCCTCAGCGTCAGTAAATGCCCAGAGACCTGCCTTCGCCATCGGTGTTCCTCCTGATATCTGCGCATTTCACCGCTACACCAGGAATTCCAGTCTCCCCTACATCACTCTAGTCTGCCCGTACCCACCGCAGATCCGAGGTTGAGCCTCGGACTTTCACGGCAGACGCGACAAACCGCCTACGAGCTCTTTACGCCCAATAATTCCGGATAACGCTTGCGCCCTACGTATTACCGCGGCTGCTGGCACGTAGTTAGCCGGCGCTTCTTCTGCAAGTACCGTCACCCCAAAAGGGGCTTCTTCCCTACTGAAAGAGGTTTACAACCCGAAGGCCGTCATCCCTCACGCGGCGTCGCTGCATCAGGCTTTCGCCCATTGTGCAATATTCCCCACTGCTGCCTCCCGTAGGAGTCTGGGCCGTGTCTCAGTCCCAGTGTGGCCGGTCACCCTCTCAGGCCGGCTACCCGTCGTCGCCTTGGTGAGCCATTACCTCACCAACAAGCTGATAGGCCGCGAGTCCATCCCCAACCGATAAATCTTTCCACCCCCTGCCATGCAGCAGGAAGTCATATCCGGTATTAGACCCAGTTTCCCGGGCTTATCCCGAAGTCAGGGGCAGGTTACTCACGTGTTACTCACCCGTTCGCCACTAATCCACCAGTGCAAGCACCAGCATCATCGTTCGACTTGCATGTGTTAAGCACGCCGCCAGCGTTCATCCTGAGCCAGGATCAAACTCTCCATAAAAAACAAGAAAAGCACACCACCAACCACCACACGGCAGTCAATGATGCAATCCCGGCGAATAAAAAACACTCAACCACCACACACGGGGGTGCGGGCGATCAAGCAAATAAATGTTTCGTATTCACCAAACAAAAATAATTTGGTATCAACAAACTTGGCACACTATTAAGTTCTCAAACAACAAGCGCTTCCGACACCACGAACCACCATCATCTGGCTGGCCGCTTCGCTCCGGCGCA
>NZ_VATX01000019.1:0-53171 GCF_005774635.1 Glutamicibacter sp. V16R2B1 | reverse complement strand
CGTGCTGGTGACCCCGACCTTTACTGCTTCCTTGCTTCAACTCCGATCGGCGGCTAGGCCGAGGCGTTGTCCTCGTCCTCCGATTCATCCTGGCTGCGGGTCAGCTGCTTGGGGGTGGTGTGGCCAAGGACCTGGCCGCTGGCCGGGGTCTGGGCGGCGCTTTGCACCGTGCCTTGCGCGTTGGGCGCCACCGCGCCGGCGGAATTCACTGCGCTCAGGCTCAAGCCCAGGGTCAGCATGGATACCGAGGCAAGCATGGTGGTGAAGCGGCTGCGGTTATTGGCCCGCTGTTGGGCTTCGGAGGGGCCATCGAAATTCGGGGAGTACATCACTGTCGGAAGGTTCCTGATTCTGTCGTCGGGGATCCGTTTGGACCCGGTCGGCATGGTTCAACACGCGTTGCTCAGGGCCGGCGTGATGCGCAAGCAGGCGAAGGTAGTGCCTTGGTCATCAGTGTCCTCCTCATCTGTGGTGGATTGATTCCATCCTTTCTGTTCAAACTTTGTGTTAGCTGAGTTACTGACCCGGAACAGCTGAAATCCCACCGAAATCCGCGTCTTTACAGGTCAGCGCGTTCACGAACCGCGAACAGTTAAGAAACCTTAACTTTGGATCCCTGCTGCACCGACGCGGGATCAACTTTTCCGACTGCAGGGTCTTGTCGGATCTCGAGGCTGGTTATATGGTTAGTTACATGAGTAATGAACCGAGTAACAGGACGAGGGGAACCGCTGTTGTTCGGACACATAGAGGAGGCGTTCAGTGATCGACGACTCGAAGCCGATCTTCCTGCAGATAGCCGAGCTGATCGAAAATGACATCGTCTCCGGGGTGCTGGCCGAGGAGGCCCAGGTGCCCTCCACCAACGAATTCGCCGCGTTCTACCGGATCAACCCGGCCACCGCGGCCAAGGGCGTCAACCGGCTCGTGGAAAACGGGCTGCTGTACAAGAAACGGGGAATCGGCATGTTTGTTGCCCACGGAGCCCGCGACCGGCTGATCGAAGCCCGGCGCCAGCACTTCAGCAAGCAATACATCCAACCCCTGGCCGCCGAAGCCCAGAAGCTGGGCATCGGCACCCAGGAACTGATCGACATGATCCAGGCCGCCCACGGCCAACTATCGGGCAAGGAAGTGTAAGCCATGACCAACGCACCGGCGATCCAAGCCACCCACCTGACCAAGAAGTTCAAGGACGTGCGGGCCCTGGATGATGTGAGCCTCTCGCTGGAGGCGGGACGGATCTACGGCCTGCTCGGCCGCAACGGGGCCGGCAAGACGACACTGATGTCCATCCTCACCGGCCAGGGCTTTGCCACCGACGGCTCGGTGAAGATCTTCGGGCATGACCCGTTCGAGCACGATCCGACGCTGGCCCGCACGTGCTTCATCCGGGAATCACAGAAGTACCCGGATGACTTCAAGCCCTGGCAGGCCTTCAAGGCCGCGTCCCTGTTCTACGAAAACTGGGACGAGGACCTGGCCCAGGATCTGGTCGCGGCGTTCAAGCTGCCGCTCAAGCGCCGCATCAAGAAGCTCTCGCGCGGACAGCTCTCCGCGGTGGGCGTGATCATCGGCCTGGCCTCCCGGGCGGAGATCACCTTCTTCGACGAACCCTACCTGGGTCTGGATGCGGTGGCCCGGCAGATCTTCTACGACCGGCTGGTCGAGGACTTCGCTGAGTTCCCGCGCACCATCGTGCTCTCCAGCCATCTGATCGATGAGGTCGCGAACCTGCTGGAGCACGTGGTGGTCATCGACGGCGGAAAGATCATCGTCGATGAGGAGGCCGACGCGCTGCGCGGGGCGGCGGTGACCGTGACCGGCAACGCCGAGGCGGTCACCCAATTCATCGGCGGTTACCCGGTGATCCACCGGGACGCGCTGGGGTCCCTGGCCAGCATCAGCATCCGGGCAACACTCTCCGAGGCCGAACGCCAGCAGGCCAGGCAGCTGGGACTGGAGCTGACCCCGGTCTCCCTGCAGCAGCTGGTGGTCCGCAGCGCCATGGGCGCCATGGGCGAGGGTACGAGCAAGCAGAATGTTGAGGCAATGAAATGAACCGGATCATCCAAGTTGCACGCATGCAGCTGATCAACAAGTGGACGTTTATCGGCATCCCGCTGCTGATTTTGGGCGCATCGTTCATGTTCACCATGGCGATCTTCTGGCTGGTGCGCCAGGCCGGCGGGCAGAGCGAAGTGACCTACAGTGGTGGTGCCCAGGCCCCGATGTGGTACTTCCTGGCCCTGGGCATCCAGTCGCTGACGATGACCTTCCCGTTCTCCCAGGCCATGAGCGTCTCGCGGCGCAGCTTCTACCTGGGCACCCTGGCCCTGTTCGGGCTGTGCGCGCTGGTGCTCTCCAGCTTCTACTACCTGATGGGCCTGGTGGAGCAGGCCACGAACGGGTGGTGGCTGAACGGGCGGTTCTTCGCCCTGGAGTGGGTGGCGGAGAACAACTGGTTCATCCAGATCATGTTCTACTTCGCGCTGATGGTGCTGTTGTTCATGATCGGCTTCTGGGTCTCCACCATCTACCTGCGCTGGCGCACCACAGGGCTGCTGGTGTTCTTCATCGGCCTGGGCGTGCTGGTGCTGGGCACGGTGTTCTACATGACGCTGGGCGAGCGGTGGGGCCAGTTCTGGAGCTGGGCCGTCACCTGGACCGCCGGGGGAGTGGTGCTTGGCGCCGGCGCGGTCGCCGTGCTGATGGCCGGGGCCTCCTACCTCACCCTGCGCAGGGCCAGCGCCTAAAACCACCGGCCCCACCCGGGCCCCGCACCCCGCGAAGGCGTGCGGGGCCCAGCGCCGTCCGGACCCAGGAATGCCCCGGAGGTTGCCGACGGCGTGCAGACTGTGAGATCGTGTCGGGGCGCTGGCTGCGGCACAGAGCGGGCACGGGTCATGCTCCCAAGCGCGCGGCCCCAATAAATCCGCGAGTCACTGCGGAGGATTTACCCTGAGCACGTACCTGGTAACGGTGATCTTGGACCGCTTCCGCGGGCCCGTGGGTGTCCGGCCTGAACCGTTCGGTCGGGAAAGCGGAGTACAGTGAATATGTGGCTTTGGACTTCACCGCAGTTGATTTTGAGACGGCAAATGGATTCATCGGGTCGGCCTGTTCGGTCGGGCTGATCAAGGTGCGTGGCGGGCGCATCGTGGAAACCGAGCAGTGGCTGCTCAAGCCGCCGGCCGGTTTCGACCACTTCGACCCGCGCAACGTCTCGATCCACCACATCACCGAGGACATGGTGGCCACCGCCCCGCGCATTGGCGAGAAGCTGACCGACCTGCTGCAGTTCGTCGGGGATGACGTGCTGGTCGCGCACAACTCGGCGTTCGACTCCGGGGTGATCCGGGCCGCGGCCGAGGCCAGCGAACTGTCGGTCCCGCAGATCCAGCACCTGTGCACCGTGAAGCTCTCCCGCAAGGCCTATGACCTTCCCAGCTATTCGCTGCCGTTCGTGGCCGAGGAAGCCGGGCACCCGATCGAAAACCACCACGAGGCGCTCGCCGACGCCGAAGCCTGCGCCTGGGCCATGATCGATATCGCCGAACGCGGCCAAACCCCCACCGTGCACAACACTGCCGAACACTACTCGGTGCCGCTGGGCCTGACCCGTCCCTGGCAGCCGGGCGATGAGATTTCCCGGGCCATGCGTGACGCGCAGGGTTGGCTGGCCCGCGGTAATGCCATGCCCCCGCGCGACGCGTTCGCGTTCTGGCCGCAGGAGGGGGACAACCCGGCGCCGAACCTGGAGGCCGATGCCAGCCACCCGTTGTTCGGGCAAACCGTGGTGTTCACCGGGAACCTGGGCGTGCCGCGGCCCCAGGCCAAGGAATGGGCCGCCGCCCGTGGCGCACAGACCGCCTCGCGGGTTACCCGCGCCACGACCGCGCTGGTGGTCGGGGACGGCTTTGTCCCCGAGGACCTGGCCAATGGCCGGCTGACCAACAAGGCCAAGCACGTGCTGCGCCTGCGTGCCGCCGGGCAGAAGGTGGAGATCATTTCCGAGGGCGAATTCATGCAGCTGGTCGAAGGCTTCGCCCTGCAGTAATCTGCCGCGGGACGCGGCGCGACTGATCCTCCCGCAGTCTTCGCTCCAGTCCGCTGATCTGCAACGATGGGTCTATGACTTCTCGCGACCTGCTGACGCTGCGCATTGAATTGATGGAATCCCAGCCGCTGATCTGGCGGCGCATCCAGATTCCGGCCGACCTGGACCTGGCCGCTGCCGGTGACATCATCCAGATCGCCATGGGCTGGGACAACAGCCACCTGCAGTCCTTCCACAGCGCGGACCCCACCCAGGGATGGGGCAAGCCACAGACCGGAACCAGCTGGTATGACCAGCTTGCCCTGGACGAGGAGCTGGAGGGCCAGCCGCAGGAGGGCACCACACTCGGCCAGGCCCTGGCGGTCAACCCGGGAACCTTGTTCTACGTGTACGACTTCGGGGACAACTGGACGCACCGTCTGACCCTCGAATCATCAACCCCCTGCCCGGACGAGCAGTGCGCCGCCCGGGTGCTCGAGGGGGAAATGCGGGCGCCGGTGGAAGACAGCGGAGGATTATCGGGCTGGTACGACAAGCTGGAGGAGTTCCACGCCGAACAGCCCACCGAGGAGCAGCAGGAAACCATCGACTGGCTGCGCTGGCGCTCCGGCGATGAGCTCGACTTCGACCCGCTGACCTACAACCAGCAGGCGGCGAACCGCGAGCTGGAACTGTACTTCAGCCTCGTCTCGGGAGACTCGGTCTTCGGCCAGTGGCTGCGCGCCAAGCCCTCGGGGGTACGGCGCTACGCGCTGATCCTGGCCAGCGAGGCCGGAATCACCGACGCGGCGGAGGGGGCGCCGATTCCCGAATGGTTCTTCACGGAGATAGTTCGGCCTTTCCAGGTGCTCATTGAGCTGGCCCAGGGCGAAGGCATCAAGCTCACCCCCGCCAGCTGGATGAACCCGAAGGCCGTGGCGGAACTGGTGAACCGCCTGCAGTGGGAGGGCATCGACTACGAATCCTCCTCCCGCAAGCGTGAACACTCGATGCATACGGTGGCCCACTTGCGTGAGGTGGCGCGCATGGCCGGACTGGTGCGGGTCTACCGCGGGCGTGTGCTCGCCACGAAAAAGGGCAATGAACTGGCCGGGGATGAACAGCGCCTCGCCCGCCATCTGCTCAACGCCATCAACACGGCGGAAAAGGATGAGGGCCTGCGCGATGGCACCATCGCCTACTGGTTGTGCCGGGCCGCCGGGATCGAGGCGCTGAGCGACGCGGCGTCCGACTACATCACCGAGGTCATGAACTTGCTGGGTTACCGGATGGGGCCGCTGGGTCAGCCGTTGGGGCGCCATGCGGTCGTGCACCGCAGTACTCTCGCCCACCTGTTTGAGGAGCTCGCCCGGTGGCACCGACGCGACTCCGGGGGCTACTTCTCAAAGCCTGCCCAGGAACACGTGGACGAATTCGCGCGGATGGTGCTGCAGGCTCCCGTGTCCTGAGGCGCGCCGTAACGGGGCGAGAGACGAACCGGTCCACCGCCTGACTACGCTGTTGGCCTGCGGCCCCTAATGGGCCGTGCATTATGGCTTTGGTGTGCCCAGAATCTGGAATCCGCCTCATCCGTCGATTCACATGTCGTCACAGAAGCGGAAGATGACGGGATGTGACGCCCGAAATGTCGCCATAAGACTGATCATTGCAGCTTGTGACCTGCCCTTTGAGCCGTTCTCCATCCCTGCGCCAGACTGGTGGACAACGAAGGCGATGACCTTCAAACCATCCAGAGCGGCCGAGAGATCTGGCTCTACGACGTCGCGGCAACCACCCCCTGGGGCACGGTGCTACTGCCAGAAACGATGGAGAATTTCCTGGCTGACCCCTCCTCAGTGAGGCTGCGCGGCCGGGACGCTTCGTCGCGGTAAAGACGAGGAGTACACATGATCAGCCTGCGCAACGTATCGACAAGCTTCGGCACCGGCAGCGACGCTTTTACGGCCGTGGACAACGTGTCCCTGGACATTCCCCAGGGCTCGATCCAAGGAATTATCGGTTTCTCGGGAGCGGGAAAATCGACCCTGATCCGCAACATCAATCTCCTGCAGCGCCCGGACAGCGGTTCGGTCCAAGTTGGCGGCGTGGAATTGACCGAACTTTCAGAGGAAGAGCTGCGGCGCGAACGCCATCAAATCGGCATGATCTTCCAGCACTTCAACCTGCTCAATAACCGCACTGCCGCCCAAAATGTGGAGCTCTCGCTCAAGTTTGCCGGGGTTCCCGCCCGCCAACGGAGAGCGAAGGCCCAGGAGGCGTTGGCCATTGTGGACCTGGCCGACAAGATCCATTCCTATCCGGCCCAGCTCTCCGGCGGCCAAAAGCAGCGCGTGGCCATCGCCCGCGCCCTGGCCACGCAGCCCAAGGTGCTTTTGTGCGACGAACCCACAAGCGCCGTTGACCCGCGCACTACCGCCTCGGTACTCCAATACCTGCTGGACATCAACGCCAACCTGGGAATCACCACCGTGATCGTCACCCACGAAATGAACGTGGTCAAGGCCATCGCCGACAACGTGGCGGTAATGGAGGACGGGCGGCTGGTTGAACAGTTTGACCTGGCCGAGTTGAGGCAACCGGGTTTCAGCCCGCATACCGCGATCGGACGCTACCTGATCAGTGACGAGATCGTCCTGCAGCGCCCCACCGGCCATGAAGAACACCGCACCCCGCAGCTGTCGGCTGCCGCATCCTAGGAGACGTCTTGAGCACAATCTATCTTCCGCTTGCGGCCGCTGCGAGCAGCAACGGCGCAGTGGCCACCTTCAGCATTGACCGCCTGCTGGAACTGGGACCCGAGATCGGCGTCGCGATCGGCCAGACCCTGGCGATGCTGCTGGTCTCCATTCCCCTGGCGATCCTGATCGGTACCCCCTTGGGAATCTGGCTCTATTCCATGTCACCGCAGGGCCTGCGGTCCCGACCGCGGCTGCACCGCATCGTCGACGGTGCAGTGAACACCATCCGCTCCTTCCCGTTCCTGATCCTGCTGATCGCGATCATCCCGGTCACCCGGTTCATCGTCGGAACAACGGTGGGTACCGCCGCGGTGATTGTCCCGCTGACCATCAACGCGATTCCCTATTTTGCCCGCTTCGTGGAACAGAACATCACCCAGCTGGGGTCGGGCGTCGTTGAAGCCGCCAATGCCATGGGCGCCACCCGCGGGCAGATCATCCGCGACGTCCTGCTGGTGGAGGCCCGGCCGGCGCTGTTTGGCTCGATCACCATCATGACCGTCTCCTTCATCTCCTACTCGGCCATGGCAGGGCTGGTTGGCGGGGGAGGGATTGGCGACTTCGCCATCCGCTACGGCTACTACCGCTACGAGACCGGTGTCATGCTCCTGGCCATCGTGCTGATGATCGCGCTGGTGCACCTGGTGCAGGTCTCCGGCACGGCGCTGGCCCGGCGCTACGACAAACGATAGCCAGCACCCGTTACTTCACCTTCACTACTTCAAAGGAACACCATGTCACTGACTCGTCGCAGGATCATCACCTCAGCAGCCGCCTTGGCCGTCACCGGTCTGCTGGCTTCATGCGGTTTGACCGGCAATGTCAATGCCGGGAACGACAAGACCATCAAACTGATCGTCACCGAATCGGCGCCCACCCAGGAGCCCACAAAGATCGCCGAGCGCATCCTGGAGGAACAGGGATGGGATGTGCAGGCGACCTACGTCACCGACATTGTCCAGCCCAACCACGTGGTGGCGAACGGTGATTATGACGCGAATTTCTTCCAGCACGCAGCCTACCTGGAGCAGTTCACGGCGGATCAGAACATCGAGGTGGACCCGGCCTTTTACATGTACGGTTCACCGGCCGGGCTGTACTCGACCAAGCACAAGTCGGCGAAGGAACTGCCCGATGGGGCCAAGATCGCCATCCCGGTGGATCCCTCGAACAACGGCCGGGCCCTGGCCCTGCTGGCCAAGGAGGGGCTGCTGAAGATCACCGAGGGCAAGAGCGTCATCCACCTTTCGCAGAACGACATCCTGGAGAACCCCAAGAACTTCTCCTTCGTTGAGGTGGACCAGCAGTCGCTGTCCAAGACCCTGCCCGACGTGGATGCCGGCTTCCTGTTTGTGAGGCTCGGCGGGGAGATCGGGCTGACCCCGCAGGATGCGCTGCTGTTTGAGGAAGAGGAGGACGCCCTTCCCTACAACAACCTGGTGGCGGCAAAACCCGGTTTCATGGAGACCGAGAAGGGCAAGGCCCTGGAAGCCGCCTACCATTCCGATGAGGTGCGCGAATGGTACGAAGACTACCTCGACGGCGCACTGCCCACCCCCTGGGATCGCGACCCGGCAGCGGACCTCGCCACCTGGAACACCCAGAACTAACGAACACATCTAAAACGCCTGCGAGGGACAAGCCACCGGCTTGTCCCTCGCAGGCTCTACGCATTGCCGGGGTCATGGCCATCGCTCGTGCCCAATAACCCGTTCTCGTGAACGGTGGGCAGGAGCGCGTCACCCCGACGGGCCAGCGGGCCGAGGACCAACCGCTCGATCAGCCGACCAGGCCCATCCAGCGCTCATGCAGTTCGGAAATGATGTCATCGAGCACCGAGGCGGGGCGTTCGGCGATCAGGTCGGTGCCGTACACGGCGGCCAGCAGGGCGACGGCGTACGCGTCGGCTTCTGGATCCCGGGGCTGCTCGGCCTGCGGATCCTCGTCTTCGTTCTCATCGGCCCCGCCAAAGTAGGCGGCATAGGCTTCGGCGGCGGGACGGTCCAGGGAAGCGGCAACGGTGTCCACGATCCCGCGCAGGGCCTCGGCAGCGCTGCCTTCCAGTCCCTTCAGGTGCCCCTGCCAGTCCCCGGCTGCGGCGGTGGACTTCTCCAGGGCCGAACGCAGGATCAGTGCGGCGGCGGCGGCGGTATTCGCCGCCGGTTCCCCGTGGCTGAGGAACGCGGCCGACTTGGCCAGCGCCTTCGTGTTGGCCTGCGGTACCCGGGCGATGAGTGCGGTGACCGCGGCGCGCGGCAGCACCCCGGTGCTGTCGTTCTGGGCGCCCGTGGGACGTGCCGCATAGCCCATGTCCGCGCTGTCCAGCCCGCTCAGGTTCGCCGGGTCCCCGGCCGCGATGCCCTCGGGGCGCTCCACGGCGGCGAATTCGGTGTCGATCCAGCGCTCCAGCGGCTGCGGCGCGGATTCCGGGAAGGAGCCGGTCAGCTGCTTGTAGGCGCGCAGGGAGGCCAGCCACATGCAGGCGGCCTCATCGCTGGCGACCCCGCTGTTGGCCCACTCCAGGGCTTCGAGCAGACCGTCGGCCACGTACAGGGCCAGCAGTTCGGTGGCCCCGGGTTCGTGTCCCTCCCGGGCGTGGGTCGCGCCGTCGGCCAGGCCAAGCAGGACCGCGAAAACCTTGTCGGAGTAGTCGTCGGGCAAAACTTCAAAATCACCGGTTTGAGTCACGCCTCCCATTCTAGCCACGCCCCGGCCGCGCGCAGGTGCCCGGCCCCGGCCGGGTGCGGACCTAGGGTTCGGGGGAGGTGCAGATCTCCATGAAGCGGGCCACGGCCGCGGACATCGGGCGGCTGGCCTCCCAGATCGCCCGCAGCGGCCGGTTCAGGGCGGTGCCGGCAATGGGCAGCTGCACGAACCCGGGGTGGGCGGCGCTGCCTTCGATGGCCAGCCGGGAAATCACCGCCGGTCCCAGCCCGGCGGCCACCGCATGGGTGATGGCCGAGTTGGAGTTGAACTCCACGATCGGGGTGACCCGTTCGGTGCCCACATAGCTGTCCAGGAAGGCGCGGGTGCCCGAACCGGCCTCGCGCTCCACCAGCGCGGTGGCGGCCAGTTCGGCCAGGGTGACCGGGGTGCCGCGCTGCACCCACGGGTGGTGTTCGGGGGTGATGAGCACCAGCTGGTCGGTGTAGACGGTCAGGGCCACCAGCCCCTCGGGCACCTGCGGGGTTTCCACGAATCCCAGCGCGGTGTCGCGCTGCTGCACGGCGCTGATCACCTGGTCAGAGTTCATCACCCGCATCCTGGTGCGCACCGCCTGGTCGGCCTGGCGCAGCCTGCGGATCCAGGTGGGGGCCAGGTGCTCGGCAATGGTCATGGAGGCGGCGAAGCTGAACTCCTCGTCCGCCGAGGTGGCCAGCGCCTGCGCCCCGGTCCACAGGTTCTCCATGCTGCCCAGCACCTCGCGCGCCCACTGCACGGTGAGCTTGCCCTCGCTGGTCAGCTTCGAGCCGGTGCTGGCCCGCGCCACCAGCTGGTAGCCCAGGCGCCGCTCCAGGGTGCGCAGCGCCCGGCTGGCGTTGGGCTGGGCCATGCCCACCGCCCGCGCCCCGGCGCTGAGGCTGCCCCTGTCCTCGATGGCCACCAGCAGGGCCAGGGCCGCGGGCTGCAGCCAGTGTTCTATCCTTGGAGGCTGGTTCGGCAATTCGTCCATATCAAAATCATATGACAGTGATAGCCAGCGCGTGGCTACCGGCCCCACGCCAGGCATGAAAAGTTCGAGGTATGCAGAAAAATCAGCTCACCGCCCCCGCTAAGTCCACGTCAAGCCCCGCTGCCGCCAGCCGCCCGGGGACCTGGCGGGTGTTGGGGCCGGGGCTCGCGGCCTGCCTGGCCGGCGGGGCGATCTCCCTGCTGGCCGCCCAGGTGCTGCCGGTCAGCGCCCTGCTGATCGCGATCCTGCTCGGCGCACTGTGGCGCAACCTGTTCCCGGTGCCCGACGCGCTGGCCCCCGGGGTGGCCGTGGCGTCCAAGCGGCTGCTGCGCATTGGCATTGTGCTGCTGGGCCTGCAGCTGTCGCTGTCCACGATCCTCGGCCTGGGCGCCGGGGTGCTGGCCGTGGTGGTGGCCAGCGTGGGCATCGCCTTCTTCGCGAGCCTGCTGATTGGCAAGTGGCTGGGCCTGGAGCTGCCGCAGCGGCTACTGATCGCCGCCGGCTTCTCCATCTGCGGGGCCGCGGCCGTGGCCGCCACCGAGGGCACCGTGAAGGCCAAGCAGGAGCAGGTGGCCACCGCGATCGGCCTGGTGGTGCTCTTTGGCACGCTGATGATCCCGCTGGCACCGGCACTGGGCGCCCTGGTGGGCTTTGACGAGGAAGCCACCGGGATGTTCATTGGCGCCTCCACCCATGAGGTGGCCCAGGTGGTGGCCGCCGGCGGTGCGGTGGGCACCTCGGCGCTGGCCGTGGCGGTGACCGTGAAGCTGGCCCGCGTACTGATGCTGGCCCCGGTGATGGCCGGGGTGGGGCTGTACATGCGCCGCAAGCACTCGGTGACCGCCGACACCAAGCCGCCGGTGGTGCCGCTGTTCGTGGCCGGGTTCATCGTGGCCATGCTGGTGCGCACCGTGGGGATCCTGCCCGAGCCGGTGCTCGATGTCGCCGCGCTGATCCAGACCTTCCTGCTGGCCACCGCCATGTTCGGTCTGGGCCTGGGCGTGCACCTGCGCACCATCTTCAAGACCGGCGGCCGCTCGCTGGTGCTGGCCGCCGCCGCAACCGTGGTGATCATCCTGGTCGCCCTGGCCGGAACCTTCATCTTCCCGCCCGCCGGCTAGGCGTACACGGCGAAACCTGACGACAAGGCCTCCCTGTCACCTGCATACTCCAGGTGATGGGGAGGCCGTGTCGTGCACGGCACCAGTCAGCGAACCGCGCGCTGTTCACGCACAGCGCGCTCGCCGGTGGATCAAAGCGTCGCAGGGATTGCATAAGGTGAAGGTATGCGTTTGCTTCATACCTCGGACTGGCATCTGGGCCGGTCCTTCCACGGTGCTTCCCTGCTTGAGAACCAGCGGGCGGTGCTCGAAGAGCTGGTCCGCCTGGTGGAAGAGCGCCACATTGACGTGGTGCTGATCTCCGGGGACGTCTATGACCGCGCCCTGCCGCAGGTGGATGCGGTGAAACTGTGCAACTCCATTCTCGGGCAGCTGCGGGGCGCCGGGGCGAAGGTCATCATCACCAGCGGCAACCACGACTCGGCCGCCCGGCTGGGCTTTGCCGCCGAACTGATTGACGCTGCCGGGGTGCATATCATTGCCGATACCACCAGGATGAGCGCCCCGGTGATGGTGCAGGGTGAAGACCACCAGATCGCGGTGTACGGCATCCCGTACCTGGAGCCGCGCATGGTGATGGCCGAGTTGGAGGCCGAGAAGCTCTCCCATGAATCGGTCGTCGCCGCCGCGGTCACCCGCATCCAGCAGGACCTGGCGGCCCGCCGGGCCGCGGCCGACACCCCGGTGCTCGCCTTCTCCATGGCGCATCTGTTCGCCGCCGGTGGCGTGGGCAGTGACTCCGAACGGGAACTGAGCGTGGGCAACCTCGACGTGGTGCCGGTGGAGCTCTTCGGTCCCTTCGACTACTCGGCGCTGGGGCACCTGCACGGCCGGCAGCGGCTGAGCGATACCGTGCGCTATTCCGGCTCGCCCCTGGCCTACTCATTCTCCGAGGCGAACCAGCGCAAGGCCGTGTGGATCATTGACACCGACGCCAGTGGCGTAAAGGAAATCGAAGCAGTGGAGATGCCGGTTCCCAAGAAGCTGGCCGTCCTGAGCGGCAAGCTGCAGGACCTGCTGGAGGACCCGGAGCTGGCCTGGGCCGAGGAAGCCTGGTGCCAGGTGACACTGACCGACACCGACCGCCCGGCCGAGGCGATGACCCGGATCCGCACCCGCTTCCCGGACACCGTGGTGCTGCTCTTCGCCCCGGAAGCCTCCACCCGCAACACCCGGGAAAGCTACGCCCAGCGCCTGGCCCGGGCGAAGTCCACCGAGGAAGTGTGCACCGACTTCATTGACCATGTGCGCCACCGCCCGGCCGATGAACATGAGCAGGAACTGGTGGCTTCGGTCATCCGCAGTGTGCGTGAAGCAGGAAGTGAAAAATGAGGATCCACCAGCTGACCATCCAGGCCTTCGGGCCGTTCGCCGGCATCGAGCACATTGACTTTGACGAATTGGGCGCCGCCGGGCTGTTCCTGCTGGACGGGCCGACCGGCGCCGGAAAATCCAGCATCCTGGACGCCATCTGCTATGCCATCTATGGTGCGCTGCCCGGCAACCGGCAGGGCAACCGGCAGATTCGTTCGGACCACGCCGCCGCGGGCCTCGCCCCGGAAGTGGCCTGCGAACTGTCGGTGGGAACCCGGCGCTTTGAGGTGACCCGCTCCCCGGCATGGATGCGTCCCTCCAAACGGGCCAAGAGCGGCTTCACCGAGGAGAAGGCCAAGAGCGCGCTGCGTGAATACGTTGACGGGGAATGGCAGGCGCTGTCCACCCGCAACGACGAAGTCGGTCAAACCCTGGGCGCGGTGCTGGGCCTGGACAGGGAACAGTTCACCAAGGTCGTGATGCTGCCGCAGGGCGGATTCGCCGACTTCCTGCGCGCCAAGGACACCGAACGCGAAAAGCTGTTGGCCCGGCTCTTCGACACCAGTGACTACGCCAAGATCGAGGAGGAGTTCGCCGCCCGCCTGCACCAGGAACGCAAGCGCACCGAGACGATTGAAGCCGAACTGGCCGCCATGGAAAACCAGGTGCGTTCGGACGCAACCGGGGCACTACAGGCCGCCGCGGTCGAGCTGCCCGGCGCCGACGAACCGGACCTGGACTTTGACGGGCTTCAAGAGCGTCTGGAAACCCTGCGCCAGCAGCGGGCCGAAACGGCAAAGGCCCGCCGCGCCGATCAGGCCACGGCCTCACGGCGCCACCAGCAGCTACAGGAACGGCAACGGATCTTCGGACGGCTGGCCGAACTGCGGCAGCTGGAAACCGCGCACGCCGCCAACGCCGAAGCCGCGACGGCCGCCGAGGAACGCCTGCACTTGGACGCGAAGGCCACCCAGATCAGCGCCTACCAGCGGCAACAACGCGATGCACAGCAGAACGCATCCGCGGCCCGGCAGCAGCTTGAATCCCGTGCCGCTAACTTCACAGAGCGATTCCCGGAACGCGAGATCCAGTACACGCAGCAGACCCTGCAGTCCTTGGCGACCGAAGCCAATGAACTTGGCGAGCAGCTTGGCAGCATCCGTTCGGCCCTGCCCGCCGAGGAGCAACGCGAACAGTTGGCCCGTGAGCTGCTTCGCCAGCAGGAGCTGACCGGCAAGGAACAGGAAAAGTCCGAACGGGCCGAGGCAATGATTGCCACGTTGGCCAAGGAACGAGACGAACTGCAGGCCAAGGACCTGGATGAGGTGGCCGCAGCCGCCAGCGTGCAGCAGGCCGAGCAGGCCCTGCAAAAGGCCACCGAGCAGGTGGCCGCGGTGAAGCGGCGCGAGGAGCTGCGGGACATCAAAAACAAAGTCCAGGTTTTGTACGATGGGGAAGCCAGCAGGCTCCGGGACCGGCAGAGCAGCCTCCTGGAAGCGCAGCAGACCCTGCTGAATCAAAGTGCCGCGCGCTTGGCTGCGGGCTTGGTCGAGGGCGAGCCATGCCTGGTCTGTGGGGCCACCGAACACCCTGGGCCTGCCGTGGCCGAAGCCGGCGAGGAACTGGTCGATGAGGATGCAGTGGAGCATCTGCGCGAGCAGGTCGAAGCCCAGCGTGAAAAGACCAGGCAGGTGGAAGCAAAGCTGCATGCGGCCACCACCCGCTATGAGGAAGCCGCCGCGGTGGCTGGGCAGACCACTCGTGATGAGGCTCAGCAGCAGGTCGCGCAACACCAGGAAGCGCTGAAAGAGGCCCAGAACGTTCGGGCCGGTGTCGCCAAGCTGGTGGCCCAGCTGGCGAAGGTTCAGCATGAGAGCGAGAAGCAAGCACAGACCGCCGCCGCCGCGAAACTTGCCCATGGTGTTGCGGTGGAAAAGACCGAGGCGCTGGGCCGGGAACTCAATCAGCTTGATGCCCGGCTATCCGAACTGCGCGGCGGTTACGGGTCATTGGGGGAGAAGCTGGCAGACCTGAAGGCCGACCACTCGGTGCTCAGTGCGCTGCACCAGGCGCTCTCCAAGTCCCTGGACGCCACCGCGCATCTGGAGGATTGCTCCCGGCGCTGGGAAGAAGAACGGACCGCGGTCGGTTTCACCGATGACGCGGCCCAGGCCCAGGCGCTGCTGGAACCCGGTGTCCGCCAAGAACTGGAGCAGCTGCGCGCGACCCACCAAAAACGTGCTGCGGCCATCGAGACTCTGTCCGCTTCGGAGGATGTCATTCAAGCCCGGCAACTGGAAGCCGAGGGAAATACGGCACCGGACACCGGGGAGCTGGAACGGGACGCTGCAGCGCTGCAGGAAGCCGAGGAAACCTACGAGCAGGCCCGCCAGGCCGAAGTTGTTGCCGCTGCTTCCCTGCAGCGCCTGCAGGAAGGACGGGACAGGCTCGCCCGACGCATCAGCGATACCGGCCCGGTCATTGAGTCCTACCGGCGGCTCAAGGCGCTGGCTGAGGTGGTCCGCGGCGGCGGGGAGAACCGGCTGAAGATGACGCTGGGCACCTATGTGCTGGCCGCCCGGCTTGAAGAAGTCACCGCCGCCGCCACCGAACGGTTGCAGGTGATGAGTTCGCAGCGCTATTCACTGGAACATGACGACACGGCCCGGGGCAACGCCAAGTCGGGACTCGGCATCCGGGTGCATGACTCGTGGACCGGGAAGTACCGCGAAACCCAGACCCTCTCCGGGGGAGAGACCTTCATGGCCTCCCTGTCCCTGGCCCTCGGGCTGGCGGATGTCATCTCCCACCATTCCGGGGCCGTGGACATGCAGACGCTCTTCGTCGATGAGGGCTTTGGCTCCCTGGACACCGAGACCCTGGAACAGGTCATGGAGGCGCTGGAGTCACTGCGGTCCGGCGGACGCGTCATCGGGGTGGTCTCCCACGTCAGCGAGATGAAACAGCGCATCACCAACCGGTTGACCGTTACCAAGGCCAGGGAGGGATCCACCATCAGCACCAATGCGGAGCGGAGCTTGCTCACATTGAGCTAGACACCGGGGAAACTGGCACGTATCTTGAAAAGAGCGCCCAATGGCGTGTTTGGGTTTTCTGTGCGTTGAGGGGCGAGGGACAACGCACGCTTTAGTTATTGGAGAAAAGTTGACCCAAAAGTCTTTGTCCCAGGCCTCGGCCGCGGACAATTCGAGTTCTTCTGGATACTCTTCTTTGGTCCCGCTCGTGGGACGCGGCTACCTACCGTTGGCGTTCTTTGCACGCCTTCCGTTGGCCATGCTGACCATCGGGTCGATGACCCTGTTCACCGCGAGCACCGGCTCCTATGCCCTGGGTGGGCTTTCGGCCGCCATGGTGGGGCTCGGCTCCGCCGTGGGCGGACCAACGATCGGCTACGTGGCCGACCGGATTGGGCAGCGCAAGGTGCTGCTGACCGCGGCCCTGCTGCACACCCTGATGCTGGCGGTTCTGACCTGGTATGGCAGCCGCGGTGACGCCGTCACGGTGGCAGCGCTGGTGCCCGTTAGCCTGCTCACCGGGGCGACCGGCCCCCAAGTGGGTCCCATGTCCCGTGTCCGCTGGATCTCCATGACCCGAGCGCGCGGACTGCGGCCCAAGGTGCTCGGCGCGGCGCTGGGTCTTGAATCAATGCTTGACGAGCTGGGCTTCGTGCTGGGGCCGGTGGCCGTGGGCTTCCTGGCCTCGGCGCTGAACCCGGCGTTGCCGCTGATCATTGCCGCGGTGCTCACCATCATCCTGGTCCCGATCTTTGGCCTGCATTCCACCGAGCGTTCGGTGATTCCCAGCCCGAAGGATTCGCGGCACGCCAAGGCCACAAAGGTTCAGGTGGCCGCCATCAGCGCCATGGTGCTGGGCATGATCGGCCTGGGCACCGTGTTCGGTTCCTCCGCCGCCGGCACCCTGGCCTTCGCCGGCGCCATGGGTGACTCCAACCGCGGCGGCATGCTCTATGGTGCCGTGGGCCTGTCCAGTGCCATCGCCGCGATCTCCGTGGCCATGTGGCCCGCCGCGTTCCCGCATACCTCCCGCTGGATCGCCTCCGCCTCCTTCCTGGCGTTGACCAGCCTGCTGCTGCAGCTGCCCCAGTCCACCGGATTCATGCTCGCCATGCTGTTCCTGGTCGGCTTCGGCGTGGGACCGATCATCGTGGTGGTGATGACCCTGGGCGGCGAGGTGGCGCCGGCCGGACGGCTGTCCACGGTGATGACCATGCTCTCGGCCGGAATTGTCGTTGGAACCGCCATCGGCAACGGTCTGGCCGGCCTGCTTGCCGAATCCATGGGTTACTCCGGGGCCTTCTGGGTGTGCACCGGTGCCGCCGTTGTGATCGCCCTGGCCGCCATGTTCATGAAGATGCTGGTGGCCCGCTCCGAACAGCTGGTCAACGTTCGCTAGCACCGGCCCTTGATGGGAAGCAGCAGCGGCCCAGGACGTATCGTGTCCTGGGCCGCTGTTGCCGTTTAAACCCGGTTTGCTGGCTAGAAGCGATGTTCGTGCTTAGTTGATCGCCACGCCGAAGAGCAGACCGATGATGTAGGTGGCGGCCATGGTGGCGCTGCCCATCACGACGTTGCGCAGGATGGCCCGCAAGCGCGGGGCGCCGCCCAAGGCGGCGCTGATCCAGCCGGTCAGCAGCAGACCGATGACGACGGCCACCGCGGCGACGATGATCCGCGCCGATTCCGGCGGCAGCAGGATCATGATCAGTGGAATCAGGGAACCGACGGTGAAGGCGATAAAGGAGGAGAATGCGGCAGCCCAGGGGCTGGTGTACTCCTCGGGATCAATGCCCAATTCCACTTCGGCATGGGCAGCGAGCGCGTCATGGGCGGTCAGCTCCGCTGCCACCTGATGCGCCAGCTTCGGGCTCAGGCCCCGGGCCTCGTACATTCCGGCCAGTTCCTGCAGTTCTTCCTCCGGCATCTCGGCCAGCTCACGCTTCTCCTTGGCAATCAGCGCCTGCTCGGTGTCGCGCTGGGTGCTGACCGAGACATACTCGCCGCCGGCCATGGAGAACGCGCCGGCGACCAGGGCCGCGATGCCTGCCGTGGCAATCGCTCCCAGATTTCCCGGGGTGGCGGCTGCGACGCCGACGACCACGCCGGCGGTGGAAACGATCCCGTCATTGGCTCCAAGAACCCCGGCCCGCAGCCAGTTCAGCTTCTGGCCGATGCGGTTGTCGTGCGGTTCGTTGGGGTGGGTGTGCGGCATTGACCCATCCGGGGTGTGGCTCTCGGACGTGGACACGATGACCTCCAGATTCTGGTCTGGCCGCGCGATGCAGCCAGTACCGTGATTCAACCGGCCGCCATCCGGCGGCCAGCCGATGCTCCTTGTTGTCACTCACCGATATTGCCTGGAGACCTCATTGTCCGTTGATGAGTGGGTCTTGTGGGTGGATCTGCTTTCGGTGTTCCAGTCTTCCTAGGAAAGATCCTCGCTGATGACCAGCGCTGATTCCTTTAACGCCCGGACGATCTTCTCGTGTTCCTGCACGGTGCTGGTTGCGAAGACGACGGCCAGCGCGGCTGGCAGCGTGTTGGAGGTGTGCAGGGGCACGGCCAGGGACGTCACGCCGCGGATGACCTCATCCACGCTGCTGGCATACCCGTTGATCTTCGCGTCACGCACCTGCTCGCGGTAGTCCACCCCGGTGTTCATGGCATCCCATTGGCTGTGGGTGTAGTTGGATTGAATCGCGATGGGCGGGGCGCCCACGTCCATGCCGTGCCGGGTTCCGGGACGGTGCACAATGGCACGATGGGAGTGGGCCGGCTCCACCGACACCAAGGTGGTGCACAAGTCATGCTCCCACACCGCGACGAACGCGGTCATGGACAGGGTGTTGGCCAGCTTTGTCAGTTCCGGCAGCGCCGTGTTCTGCAGATCCCGCTGCACCGAGCGGGCCAGGGTGGCCAGGCCCGAGGCGGGTCGGATCCGCCCGGCCTCGTCCCGGGCCAGCAGGCGGTGATCCTCCAGGGTGCGCAGAATCCGGTAGGCGATGGAGCGGTGGACTTCCATCTTCTCGGCGATCTCGGCAATGCTCAGGTTCGTGGGGGAGTCCGCCACGATTTCGAGCATCCGTACACCGCGGGAGAGAGTCTGGGAAGCTGACATGATCCTTGTCCTGCCGAGGGGCGGTGGCCCGCCCAAAAGAATGGGTGCAGGGTCTGGCGCCCAAGGCGTGACCCTACCTGCATCCTAGTCATTCTGTAATCGAACAGCCAGTTCGATTTTTGAACTGCTGACTGCTTTCGTTCACATATTTTCAGCCGGGTTCACGTTCCCGCGCCGGTCGCCGGGAATGGCAATAGAGGCCTCTGCCCGCCCCTATGGAAACGAACCGTGTTTTGCTAGCCTACAAGCCACGATCGCGGGCATCACCGCCGGCGGGTCGACACCGATCGGTCAGGAAGAACAGGGGAGTGGGATCATGATGGCGACGCCGACTGGAAGCAAAACCGAGGATGGGGCACTGCGCCTGCTGCGGGTCTTCCCCATCGACCAACAGGAGCTCTGGAAATTACTGACCGAACCAGCCCAAACCGACCGGTGGATCGGATCGTGGTCCGGGGATCCGGCCAGCGGGAGCGTAGAGCTGACGTTGAATGCCGAAGAGGGGAGGCCGGCGATGGAAATGCGCATCATTGACTGTGATGCCTCCTCCCATCGTCTCGTGGTTGAATCCTCCCCCCAGAACGGGGAGGTTTGGAGGCTGCAGCTGCAGGTGCTCAGCGACCCGGAGGGAAGCCTGCTGGAATTCGTGATGCCGAACCTCGAGCCCACCCAGGCCGGCTCCATTGGCCCAGGGTGGGAGTTCTATCTGGACCGTCTGCTGGCCGCGGCCGCAGGCCAGGATCCACAGGCGATTCGCTTTGATCCCGATTACTACCCGGCGCTCCGCGATTATTACGAACTGCTGTTCAAGCCCTGATCCGTGCGGCAAAACCACTCGTCAAGAGTCCGTTCTCGGAGTGTAGAAAAATCTTGTTGTGAGCAGCCTCACCCGTAGCCTATGATTGTGATCTGAGTTACCGTCTGAACGGTCGGTAATCAGATATTCGGAATCTCGCAAACTCAAGGGCACTCATGACTACCTCGCTTGTTACCCGCAGACAGGAAGAACGGCGCGTTCTGGCCGGCACCCTGGTGGGCACCACCATCGAGTGGTACGACTTCTTCATCTTCGCGCAGCTGACCGCGACCCTGCTCACCCCGCTGTTCCTCGCCCCGCTGGGTGAGTCGAACCCGGGCATCGCGCAGATCCTCTCCTTCGCGATGATCGGCATTTCCTTCTTCTTCCGTCCGCTGGGCGCCGTGATCGCCGGACACCTCGGTGACCGGTTCGGGCGCAAGCGGATCCTGGTGATGACCCTGATCCTGATGGGCATCGCCACCTCCCTGATCGGCCTGCTGCCCACCTACGCGCAGATCGGTGTTGCCGCACCGATCCTGCTGGTGCTGCTGCGCGTGCTGCAGGGCTTCTCCGCCGGCGGCGAATGGGGCGGCGCGGCGTTGATGAGTGTGGAGCACGCACCGAAGGGCCGCCGCGGCTACTTCGGCGCCTTCCCGCAGATCGGTGTTCCGATCGGCATGATCCTGGCCACCGGCATCCTGTACGTGCTGCGCGTGTCGATGACTCCCGAACAGTTCATGGCCTGGGGCTGGCGTATTCCGTTCCTGCTCTCGGTGGTGCTGATCCTGGTCGGTCACCTGATCCGCCGCGCACTGGAGGAATCCCCGGTCTTCAAGGAGATGGCCGAGCGCAAGAGCGAGGAACACACCCCGCTGAAGGACTTGATGAAGACCAACTCCAAGCAGGTCATCCAGGCCGCGTTGATCTTCATCTCGAACAACGCCGCCGGCTACCTGGTCATCGCGTTCTTCATCGCCTACACCACCAAGGTGCTGGGCCTGGAGATGGCCCCGGTGTTGCTGGCCACCACCATCGGCTCCTTCGGCTGGTTGATCTTCACCCTGGTCGGCGGCTGGCTCTCGGATAAGATCGGGCGCCGCAACACCTTCGTCATCGGCTACGGCATCGTCTTCGTGTGGATGATCCCGATGTTCATGCTGATCGACACCGGCTCGATCGTGCTGTACACCGTGGCGATCTTCGTGCTGACCATCGGCCTGGGCCTGTCCTACGGACCGCAGTCGGCCATGTACGCCGAAATGTTCCCGGCGCACATCCGCTACTCGGGCATCTCGATCGGCTACGCCATCGGCGCGATCCTCGGCGGCGCCTTCGCCGCCACCGTGGCCCAGGTGCTGCTGGAGACCACCGGCTGGTCCGGCTCGATCGCCATCTACATCATGGTGCTGACCGTCATCTCCACCGCGGCAGTGCTGTGGGTGGGTGAGACCCGCCACCGCTCGCTGGGTGTGGAGGGCTTCCACGCGGACGGCACCGCCAAGATCCCGAGCGTGCACTAGGCAAGGACAACCGGCGGCGTGCTGGCGCCGCCACCGGCACCGGGCCGGGTGGGACGGGGAGCAGGTCCCCGAACCCACCCGGCCCGGTGCCTTTGTGTTCGGGAACCCAGACGGCAAACCGCTGGATTGCGCCGGCGATATGACACGATAAGAAAAACCCGCCTTCCACCACCGCAGGAGCATTGATGGCCGCCCGCTTGCCCAAAGCCGCCCGGCAGTACCTCGACGAATTGCGACAGGCCCTTTCCGGACTAAGCGCCGCCGAACGCGAGGACGTGCTGGCCCACACACGGGCCCAGTTGGTCAGGCTGCCGCGCCGGGGACGGCACAAGCAGGACATCCTGGACAGCCTCGGCCCGGTGCAGCGGATCGCCGCGGGCTTCGAGCGGGTCGAACCGCAGGAGCTGAAGGTCTCCAGCGGGTTTGAGTTCCTCACCCGGATCCTGGCCTGGCCCACGTTCGCGTTCTCGCTTCTGACCGCCGCGGTGCTGCTCTTCGCCCCGCAGGCGCCGATGAGCGTGGACGTGGCCGGTGCCCTCGGCCTGGGCTTCGAGGGGGAAGTCAGCTTTGGGTACATTGAGGCACGGCAGGCCGGAATCTGGTTCAACGCCGAACTGTTGCCGGCCGCGCTCGTTGCCCTGGTCCCCGCCTTGTTCAGCCTCACCCCGCTGATCCTGCGTGACAAGGCTGCGATCTGGCTGCAGCTGCTCGGGGCCGTGGTGATGAGCGTGGTCTCCATCCTGGCCGGGCTGGGTATTGGCATGTTCTATTGGCCGGTGACGGTCCTGCTCTACTCCCAGGCGATTGTCCCGTGGGTGCTGCTACGCTCGGCGATGGGCCGGGCGGGGTGGATCTGGCGAACCATTGGCGCGGTGCTGCTCTTGGCGACCCTGCTGCTGCATGGCCAGGCGGTCTTCACGCTGTATCACCAGCTGTGGCTGCTGGTGTTCCCGGCGATCCTGCTCCTGCCGGTCTTCGGTCATTTCCTGCGCTGGTGGTGGGCCGATATCGCGCTGATCGCCGTGGGGCTCGGGGTGATTATCTACGCCTCGCTGGCCTGGCCGGTCATGATTTACGGCTTCATCGCCGGCGGCCTGTTCTTCATCGTGGGGCACCTGGGCCTGGCGGGGAGCATGTGGCATCGCCGTTCAAGGGATCTGCTGGCTCTGCTCTAGGGGCCATCATTGGCCCCAGGCAACGGTGAGGGTACGGGCCAACCTGCTTCGAGTCGGCGGCCTGGTGATGTTTTTCGTTTCCCGGATTTGCGCTTCCGTTCCTTCTCGCCAAGAATATAGCTAGCTAAGCTAGTGAATATCGAGGTTCTCCTTCGCCAGACCCTATGGCAGGGGCACCTCAACTTTCTGCTGGATCTATCGCGCACCCGAAGAGTGGACCATTGGCGACACCCGATGGTCGTTATCGCTTTCCATTTCTGAAGAAAGGACTGGCCGACTGCCCGCTGTGCACGGGCCAGGCCAACAAACCAACATGAGCAATGCCAGCCTTGAACCCTTTGACGCATTGATTCTGGTGTCCTTCGGCGGACCGGAAAAGCCGGAGGATGTCTTGCCCTTCCTGCAAAATGTCACCCGGGGCCGCGGCATCCCCGATGAGCGGCTCGTGGAAGTGGGCGAGCACTACTACAACTTCGGCGGCCGCTCACCCATCAACGAGCAAAACCGGAATTTGCTCGATGCCCTCAACCAGGAGCTGCAGCGGCGCGATATCCGGATCCCTCTGCTGTGGGGGAACCGGAACTGGGATCCCTACCTCACCGATGAAGTGCGAAAGCACGCCCAGCAAACCGGAGCCACCCGATTCCTGGCCATCACCACTTCTGCCTATTCAAGCTACTCCTCCTGCCGTCAGTACCGTGAAGACTTCGGCGGGACGGTTCAGGCATTGGCCGAGGATGGCATTGAGGTGTCCTTCGACAAGGTCCGCCAGTACTACAACCACCCCGGTTTCGCTGAGGCAGAACTGCAGTGCGTCCGCCGTGCCTTGAGCGAATTCCAACAGAACGTGGGGGAGCTGGACCCCGACACGCACCGGGTCCTGTATGTCACCCACTCCATTCCCGCGACCATGCAAGACGCCTCGCAGCGGTACACCGCCGGCTACCAGGCCGAGCACGAACAGCTCATCCAGTGGATTGAGGGCCAGCTGCCCGAAGAGCAGAGGCTGCCTTCGGAATTGGTTTACTGCTCACGCTCGGGATCCCCGCATACACCGTGGCTCGAACCGGACGTCAATGACCGCATGCGCGAATTGGCTGTGGAGGGCATCGATGGCGTCGTCGTGGTTCCGCTGGGATTCGTCTCGGATCACATGGAAGTTAAATACGATTTGGATACGGAAGCCGCCGCCACGGCCGAGGAACTGCAGCTGCAGTTCGTGCGGGCGGACACCGTGGGTACTTCCGCATCCTTCGTGAGCGGGCTGGTGGACCTCGCCCTGGAGCGGGCGGCGCAGGTTCGCGGGGAATCGCCGGAGCTGCCAGCCGTGACGCCCGGCGGTCCGCTCGCTGCGGGCAGTGGAGCGTGCTCGCTGAACTGCTGCCTCGGCGCCAAGCTGAAGCCGACCGCACCACAGTGGCCGGCCGAGGGGAGCGCGACCGTTTAGACAGTCCGGCAGGGCGGGGACCAGTTACCCGCCCTGTCGGTCTCATTTCCTGCGGCGGTTCATGACTGGTTAGCAGGTCAGGGAATAATTTGCCGACGCAACGGAGTTGAGCAGTACGAGGCTAGGCCCCAACGCGACCACCAGGTTCATTTTCGTCCCGACGCCCGTTTTTCACATTGAGGAACGTGGCATCGTCTGGGCTCAATGTGTCGGCTAGTTCGACCCCGTTCATGGCGGCACGGAGCATTTCAGATAGCCTTCCTATGGAAGTAATCCCGGCGTTGAGCCGGCAGGTGGTCGTGAAGGGATGGAATGGCTGAGAATCGTGCTGCCGGTGAGGCACCCATGGATGAGGCAACCCGCTGGCGGGTGCTGATGGTCCTCTTGGCCACCATGTTCATGTCCCTGGTCGGAGTGAGCATTGTCAATGTCGTCCTGCCAGCCATCCAGAACACCCTGGGCGCCAGCGAATCGGATATCCAGTGGGTGCTCTCCGGCTACGCCCTGACCTTCGGCGTGGTGCTGGTGGCCGCTGGACGCGCCGGGGACGTCTTTGGGCGAGGCGCCATCTTCCTCAGCGGCCTGGTCATCTTCACGCTCTCCTCGATCCTGGCCGGATTTGCCCCCGATGCCACCAGCCTGAACATTGCCCGCTTCATCCAGGGCCTGGGCTCGGGCCTGCTGAACCCGCAGGTGCTGGGCATGATTCAGCAATACTTCCACGGGCCAGAACGAGGCCGTGCCTACGGCGCTCTGGGCACCGTGGTCGGTTTTTCGGTTGCCATTGGCCCGGTACTTGGCGGCTTCCTGGTGCAGGGACTGGGGGAGGACCTGGGGTGGCGCTCCACCTTCCTGGTCAACGTGCCGATTGGCCTGCTGGCCATAGTCTTGGCGCTGCGCTGGCTGCCGCGGCCGCTATTTCGCAAGCTTCAGGTTCCTGCCAGTGACCCCTCGGACGCCGCAGCTGCGGCCGTGGTGAAGCACAGGCATGGGGTGGACCTCGACCCGGTGGGCAGCATCATGCTTGGCCTGTCGATCCTGGCCCTGATGCTTCCCTTCGTCCAGGGCCGGGAGACCCCGTGGACCTGGTGGCTGCTGCCCGCCGCCTTTGCACTGCTGGGCGGTTGGATTCTCTGGGAGAAGAACTACAAGCGGCGTGGCCGCGAACCCATGGTGGACCTGCAGCTGTTCAAGATCCGCTCCTTCACCCTGGGCAACATCATTGCCGGGCTCTACTTCATGGGCGTGACCAGCGTCTGGGTTTTGGTGGCGGTGTACGTCCAGCAGGGCCAGGGACTGACCGCGCTGCAGGCGGGCATGGTCGGTCTTCCGGCCGCTTTGGCCTCCGCAGCCAGCTCCCATATTGCAGGCAAGTACGTGGTCCAGTTCGGGCGGCGACTGGTGATCTGGGGCATCCTCAGTGCACTGGTCGGCTTGGTGTCCACCATTGCGATTGTGGAGCTCAACGCCCAGGACCAGGTGAGCATCTGGTGGCTGCTGCTGACGCTGAGCTTTATCGGCGTGGCACAGGGTTCGATCATTTCCCCGAACCAGGCGCTGACCCTCATGGATGTTCCGGTGGAGAACTCGGGCAGTGCGGGCGGTCTGATGCAGACGTCCCAGCGCATCGGTACCGCGGTGGGGATCGCGGTGATCACCGCAATCTTCTACGGCACCCAGCACCTGACCGGCGAATGGAACACCGCCATGACCGTGGGCTTCATCGCCATCACGGTAATGGTCGTGCTGACCCTGGTGGTCGCCATCATTGACCAGCGCAAGGGGCACGGGATCGCCACCGTGGTGGGGCACTAGGACCCGCCTGCTGGCATAGCGTCTTCGAACCATCCAGGACCGATGACCGGTGGCTCACGCCTTGCTGTGCAGCAGCGCGAGCACCTGGTCCCGCTCCACCGGCTGGAACTGCTCATAGTAGGCTCCCACGGCGGTGAAACCCCCTGGCTTCAGCAAGGCGACGGCTTCGTCGGCGACCTGCGACAACTCGTTGAGCACCTCCGGGGGTGCCACCGGTGCGGCAATGATGATCCGCTCGGGTTCCAGCTGCTGGACCAGTTCGACCGCCGCCTTGACGGTGGCTCCGGTGGCCAGCCCGTCATCGCAGATCACCACGATCCGCCCGGCCAGGTCCGGTGAATACTCCTGGAACACCTCGGCCAGCTCGGCCAGCGCCTGTTCGGTTTCGGCCTCCACCCGGTCCAGCTGGGCGCTGCCGAAGCCTTCCTTGGCACGACGGTGGATTCCCTCATTGAGGTAGCGTCCGGAGAAACCGCGGTAGGAGGCCATGGCACCGTAGGCCAGCTCCGGGTTGCTGGGCACCCCGAGCTTGCGTACGGCCAGCGCGCCTAGTTCCGCGCCCAGCGCCCTGGCCACTTCCGCGGCGATGGGCACGCCCCCGCGCAGCAGCCCCAGCACGACGTACTCGCCGGCCTCCAGCCGAGTTGCCAACGCCAGCCCCAGAGAAGTGCCGGCCTGTTCCCGATTCTCGAATCTTTGGTTCGCCCGTTGTGTCATGGTTCCAGTCTTGCCCAGATCAGTCGATTGCAACAGACCTCACAGAAAATATCCTGACTAGTCACTATGGGCTCGACGGTCGGTCAAAGAGGCCGAGCGCGCCCAGCAATATGCGCCGGGTGTTTCAGACATACCGCTGCTCTCGAACGCAACTGCGCACATTGCCGGCAACAAGCCGCCCGAAGCTTTCCCGCCCGGGGGTTCGGACTAGAACTGCCGGTAGGCGGACACCATGGGGCAGTCGAAGGGATCGCGGGCCGAGAGTCCAACCTTGTTCAGGTATCGGATCACCTGCGCGTAAGACTGGCGCACCGAGGCCACCGTGTAGGTGATCTGGTGTTCGGCACAGTAGGCGCGCACAATCCGGGAGACCTCGGCCAGGTTGGCTCGCGGCATCGAGGGGAACAGATGGTGTTCGACCTGGTAGTTCAGCCCGCCGTAAATGATGGAGAGCAGTTCGTTGCCCCACCGGCTCTTGGCCATGACGTTGCGGCTGGTGAGTACCTGCCGGGAGAAGAAGTCAATGCGCATGTTGTTCGGGACCATGGGCATGCCCTTGTGGTTGGGGGCAAAGGAGCCGCCCATGTAGATGCCGAAAACCGCGAGTTGCACGCCGATGAAGGCGAACGCCATGCCGATCGGAAGGAAGGCGAAGATCAAGGCCAGATAGATGGCCACGCGCAAGACAATCACGGTGATTTCGCGGCTGCGGTTTTTCACTCGCTTGGCCACGAACAGGTACTTGATGGACTGAAAATGCAGGTTCAGCCCTTCCAGGGTCAGCAGCGGAAAGAACAAATACCCCTGGCGTTCGGTGATCCACTTCAGCAGACCCTTTTGCCGCTGTGCGTCGGCCGGCTGGAAGGAGATGGTGTCCCATTCAATGTCCGGGTCCTTGCCCACCGTATTTGGCGTGGCGTGATGCTTGTTGTGCTTGTTCATCCACCACTGGTAGCTGATGCCGACCACGCCGTTGGCCAGCAGGCGTCCGAGTTTGTCATTGGTCTTGGCGGAGGAGAGGATCTGGCGGTGTGCGGCCTCGTGGGCCAGGAACGCGAACTGGGTAAGCAGGATTCCCAGCGCCCCGGCCATCAGCAGCTGCAACCAGCTGTCACCAAGCAGGATGAACCCGGTGATGGTCCCACCGAGCAGACCCAGCAGGACCAGGCCCATGCCTAGGTAGTGGCCGCGGCGCCGTCCATTGAGTCCCGCGTCGCTGACCAGGGCCTTGACGTGGAAGAAGCTTTTGGGATCCCCGGGCCGCACTGAAGTGGCCGGTGGAGGGGTGGGCAGGGTGGAAGTGATGCTACTCAAGTGCAGAGTCCTTGGGTGGTAGCGGCGACTTTTCAGTCGAAAGAACTGAAAGTCTCAACTCCTATAGCTTCAGTCTATCTACGCTGGATGTGAGTTGCCAGAGTAATGTGCTGGCATCCCCTGTGACCACAATCGAGAGAGTCGGCGTGGGGCTTCGAAGTACCCAAACAACGGACAATGACGTGCAGGTGATGGAACCACTGATTGAGGTCTACATCTGCCTCCAATTACTTCCGCTCGATAGTATCGGGCAAGCAAACTGATATGCTCAAAACGCTGCTAACTTTACGCCGCGAGTACCGAAGTATCATCCAAATTCATCGTCAACGACGGGAACACTTCATGAGTAACAGCCCGGAAGCAGCACTAGGAATCGCTTTACTCACCTCTCTAGTTCGCCAGGACAGAGAAGCTTTTCTCCTCATCGCATCTGAGCTCGAGGGCGGTAATGCGCAAGCTGTGGCGATACTGGCTCGACTAGGGGAAACAATGGTCAGTATGATCGCAAGCCTCTTGCAACTCAGTAGCGAGGAAGCGTTAACGCGCGTGGCGGCTGCGATTGCGCTCAGCGAATAACCGACAGGTTCGACTGTAAAGCGGAAAAAGAACGACGCGGAGTCCGCTTCGTGTGATACCGTAGTAGTAATTAGTCTCCTCGAGATGAAATATCATCCATCTCGTTTCAGATCTTTCTTGAATTTTTCATAAACGTCTTTGCGCTGGTATTCCCGGCAAAAAGGGAATAGCGTTACCTGAAATAATTGTCCCTATATCTTAAATAGGGCAGTCGGTAGAGGGCTTTCGGTCTCAGAACTCTAGCTCGGTCGACAATCTATCTCTCGGATAAAATTTTTGAGCTCGTGAACTCAGTATTCGATGTTCACCCGGCCTCTGGGCCTGCTCAAGCTTTGCATTATCACGGGATTCATCAGAACTCTTGCTGTGTAGCCGATGTGGCGTACACGCGTACTGCCGTTATCTACGGCTCGATAGGAATTTACATGACCACCGGCATCGTAAAATGGTTTAACTCCGAAAAGGGCTTCGGATTCATTGCTCCGTCCGACGGATCCGCTGACGTCTTTGCTCACTACAGCGCGATCCAAAGCTTTGGATTCAAAAACCTTGAAGAGGGCCAGACTGTGGAGTACAAGCTTGAAGCTGGGCCTAAGGGTCCTCAAGCAACTGAGATCCAGGTGCGCTAGCTACTTTTCATAATTAACAAAGGGCGGGACAAGAAGAATCTTGTCCCGCCCTTTGTCGGCTCTTAAAACTTCAGCGTGGTGCTGACAGTGGGCACCAAGCTACACTTCTAGGCGGCATTGACCGGGGCGCCTAGTAGCCAGTCCCGCGTGAAAGACGCCGGGTGGCCCGTGATTTCTCTCCGCGGGGTGGGAAAGGCCCGGTAGACTTGATCACCAAAAAGTGATCCTCGAACCGGTGAATGTGGAGCTTAGATGCCATTATTTTCGCACTCTAAGATCAGCTTTTCGTCTTGGCCACCCTTAACGACGATCTCGCCATGAAAATCGTCGAGCTGGTGTGGGGTATGAGACGCATTCCATTTTTTCGTTCGTGGGCCATATTCATGATGCTGGCCAGTTCCTGCGCCATATCCGGCGGGAAGTCGCAGGATCCCACGGGATTGTGGGGACAACAGGAGCAGGGCCAGCCCTGGCTGAAACTGTTCAAGGAGGGCAAGGCAGCGGGAAGCGATGGCTGCAACAACCTGATGTCCACCTGGAGCCAGGAGGCCGAGAAGATCAGCTTCAGCGCGATGGCCAGCACGATGATGTACTGCCATGGCGTGGACACCTGGCTGAGCACCGCCGACCACGCAACCATCCAGGACGGCTCCCTGCTGGTCTTCGATGCGAATGATCAGCAGATCGGTACCCTGCAGCGCGGGGAACGTTAGCTCAGGCGTCGGTGGCCGGGCGGCTGGTTGAGCTGCGCACGATGAGCTGGTGCTCAAGGTGGTGGGCCCGTGCCGGCGCCTCGCCGCGGATGGCCTTCAGCAGCATGGCCACGGCAAATTCGCCCTGCTGGTGCGGCTGCTGGCGGATGGTCGTCAGCCCGAAGAGTTCGGCCAGTTCATGGTCATCCACGCCGACCACCGACAGGTCCTGCGGCAGCTGCAGGCCCAGGTCGCGGGCTGCGAGGATCGCCCCGATGGCCATTTCATCGCTGGCGGCGAAGATGGCGGTGGGCCGGGTCGCCGGGTTGCCCAGCAGCTGCTTGCCCACCGTGTAGCCCTGGCCCATCGTGAAGTCCGCGCTGACGCACAGCTGCTCATCGACGTCGATCCCCGCCTCGGCAAGGGCACGCTCGTAGCCGATGCGCCGATGGGAGGGTACGCGGAAGTCGAGGTCGGTTTCCGAGGATCCACCGATGTAGCCGACCCGGACATGGCCCAGGGACAGCAGGTGGTTGGTGCCCAGGGCGGAGACCGCCTCATCATCCACGTGCAGGGTGGGTACGCCGGGCAGGGGTCCGCCCACCCCGACCAGGGGCTTGTTCAGTGCGTGCAACGCCACCAGCTCCTGCTCGCTGAGCTCCACGTTCACGGCGATCACCGCATCCACCCGTTGGCGCTGCAGGAAATCGGAAAAGATCTGGTGGCGCTGGCCCGGATCCTTGGTGAGTTGGTAGAGCGTGGTGTCATAGCCCTCGCGCATCAGGGCCGTGCAGATCCCCTCCAGCACGCTGGCGTAGAACCAGTGGTTGATCACCGGAACCAGGACGCCGATATTCCGGGTGCGCCCCGAAGCCAGTCCCGAGGCACTGGAGGAGACGACGTAGCCCAGCTCGCTCGCGGCGCGCTGCACCGCGGCCTGTGCCGCGGCCGAGACATTGCCCCGACCGGAGAGCGCGCGCGAGACGGTCGCCACCGAGACGCCCGCGGCCCGAGCTACGTCTTTGATGCTGGCCACGTGGTTCCTTCCGACGCAGTTGTGGGGGCAAGTGAGGGCAATGGGGCGGCAGGGCGCGACGGGACGGCTGGGGCCCGCGGCGGCCACGGCACCAGATTACCCGGGAGCCTGATCAGGCGCGGAACCATATGGTCGATTCCGCGGCGATGCGCCGTCCCGCGGGCTGCTGCGCGCTGGTGGCGGCAACGGCCAGCCCGGTGGTCTGTGGGGGCAGTTCCAGATCGGTGCCCGCGAAGTTGGACACCACCAGCACATCACGGTTGGCAAAGGCCAGCAGATCCGGGTTGCCGGTTTCCAGCCAGCTGAGCGAGCCGGTGCCCAGTTCATGCTCCCGGCGTACGCGCAGCAGTGTGTAATACAGGTTCAGGGTCGAGTCCGGATCCGCACGCTGCACGTCGCGCGCGTAGTCCTGCCAGCCCTCGGGCTGCGGCAGCCAGCTGCTGCCGCTGGGGGAGAACCCGGCGGCGGGGGAGCCGGCTTCCCACGGCAGCGGGACCCGGCAGCCGTCGCGGCCGTAGCGTTCGCCGTTGGTGCGGAACCAGGTGGGGTCCTGCCGCGCCTCATCGGGCAGGTCCACCGCCTCGGGCAGCCCCAGCTCCTCGCCCTGGTACAGGTAGGCGCCGCCGGGCAGCGCAAGCATCAGGGCACTGGCCGCACGCGCCCGCCGCAGGCCCACGGCCGGATCCGGCAGGTTCGGGGTCAGCGGGCCGATGCCCTCACCCTGCGGGTTCTCCTCGGTCAGCGCCAGCCGGGTGGCGTGGCGCACCACATCGTGGTTCGACAGCACCCAGGTGCTTGGCGCGCCGACCGCCCCGAACTCCCGCAGCGACTCGTCGATCGTGGCGCGGATCTGCCCGGCGTTGAAATGGCAGGACAGGTACGGGAAATTGAACGCCTGGTGCATCTCATCCGGACGCACCCATTTGGCCATCAGGGACAGCGGGCTGACCCAGGCCTCGGCGCACAGCACGCGCTCGCCGCCGTACTCGTCCAACACGGTGCGCCAGTCGCGGTAGATCTCGTGCACGGCCTCCTGACCCCACCAGGGGGCGAGCTCCTCGGTGCCGCCCATGGACGCGGCGGCGGGGTCCACAACGTAATCCGGCAGCCCGTCGGCCTTGATCAGGCCATGGGCGACATCCACCCGGAAACCGTCGGTTCCCCGATCCAGCCAGAAGCGCAGCACATTGCGGAACATTTCCCGAACCTCGGGGTTGTGCCAATTGAAATCCGGTTGCGAGGAATCGAAGACGTGCAGGTAGTACTGTCCCGGTGTGCCGTCCGGGTTGGTGGTCTGCGTCCACATGGGACCGCCGAAGACCGATTCCCAGTTGTTGGGAAGACCGCCGGGAGCCGCGTCGCGGAAGATGAACCGGTCCCGCTCCGGGGAGCCTGGCGCGGCGGCCAGGGCCTGCTGGAACCACGGATGCTGATCCGAGCAGTGGTTCGGCACCAGGTCAACGATGACGCGCAGGTCCAGCTCGTGGGCGCGGGCGACCATGGCGTCGTAGTCGGCGAGCGTACCGAAGCGCGGATCCACGTCGCAGTAGTCGCTCACATCGTAGCCGGCGTCCTTTTGCGGGGAGGTGAAGAAGGGGGAGAGCCAGATGGCGTCGACCCCGAGGTCTGCCAGGGACTGCAGCCGCGCAGTGATGCCGGGCAAATCCCCCATGCCGTCGCCGTTCGCATCGGAGAAGGAACGAGGATAAATCTGGTAGATCACCGAGGAGCGCCACCATTGGGCGCCGGCCTCGGTCCTCCGGGAATCAGCGAGGGAACGGATTTGAGTCATGACGGTAACCCTAAACGAATTCCCATCGGTTGTAAACGCTTTCAGTTTGGACGCCGCCAGCCACCTTGGAATGCGGTTCCCTTATCGCCAGTACGACGGATTGAAGCGATTTTCCTGAGGTTCTTGTCATCGTTCATGATCTATGCCACTCTGGAAACGCTTACAATCGTGGTGGCACACGCACCTCGAACGAACCGACCGGCCACACCGCGCAGCATCGCAGTCAAACCGGTTCTTTGGACAAAGTTGTCACGAAAGGACACCCCATGATGGTGAACAAGCGCTCCCTGCTGCTGGGCGGGGCGATGACCGCGATTGCCGCGCTGTCCCTGACGGCCTGCAGTGGTTCGAACCCCTCGTCCACGCAGCCTTCCGAAACCGCCGCGCAGTCCTCCTCGGCCCCGGCCGAGGCTGGCTCGCTGAGCGTGTGGGTCGACGCGAACCGCGAGCCGGTCCTGAAGGAGGCGGCCGCCGACTTCCAGGCGAAGTCCGGGGTGAAGGTCGACCTGGTGATCAAGGACTTCTCCAAGATCCAGGAGGACTTCCTCAAGCAGGTTCCCACCGGCAAGGGGCCGGACATCACCATCGGCGCCCACGACTGGCTGGGCAACCTGGTCACCAACGGTGTGGTCCAGCCGGTCGAGCTGGGCGAGAAGAGCTCCGAGTTCCAGGATGTGGCCATCGACGCGATGCGCTACGAGGGCAACACCTATGGCGTTCCGTATGCCACGGAGAACCTCGCGCTGCTGCGCAACAAGGACCTGGTCGACAAGGCCCCGGCGACCTTCGATGAGATGATCGCCGAAGGCAAGAAGGCCGGCACCGACTTCCCGTTCCTGGTCCAGGTCACCGAGGTGGGCGACCCGTTCCACGCCTACCCGTTCCAGACCTCCTTTGACGCGCCGGTGTTCGGCACCGACGACACCGGGGCCTATGACGCCAATGACCTGCAGATCGGCAACGCGGGCGGGCTGGAGTTCGCCCAGTGGCTGGCTGAGCAGGGCGAGGCCGGCACGCTGAAGACCTCCGTGGACGCCGACATCGCCAAGGAGAAGTTCATCTCCGGCGACTCCCCGTTCCTGTTGACCGGCCCGTGGAACGTGGACGCCGTCCAGGAGGCCAAGATCGATCTGGCGATCGACCCGATCCCGAGCGCCGGCGGTGAAGAGGCCCAGCCGTTCGTGGCCGTCCAGGGCTTCTTTGTCTCCTCGAAGACCGAGAACCTGCTGGCCGCCACCGAGTTCCTGGCCAACTACATCGGCACCGAAGAAATCCAGACCAAGCTCTACGAGGTTGGCAAGCGTCCGCCGGCGAACAAGGAGGCGTTCGAGGCGGCCAAGTCCGATGAGACCATCGCGTCCTTCGGCGCGGTGGGCGAGAACGGCGTGCCGATGCCCAGCATCCCGGAGATGGCTGCCGTCTGGGAGTACTGGGGTGTGGCCGAAGCCGAGATCATCTCCGGCAAGGCCGAACCGGCCAAGCGCTGGAAGCAGATGACCGCGGACATCGAAAAGGCCATCGCCAAGTAGCGCCGCAGGCCGCCACCGGGCCTGGCCGGCGCAGCGGGCGCCGGGGCAGCAGGACGCTGCCTCGGCACCGCGCGCCGGCCGCCAGGCCTGCTTCTTGAACCAGCACCCGCCGCCATTCGACCCAGAAACCAGCCAAAGATGTCATTGACCCATCACAAGCCGCCGCCCGCCGGCGACGCCGCCCAGCAGGCCAAGCTCTCGCCGGCCGCATCCCGCTTTGCCGCCGCGTCCTCCACCTCCACCGGGGCGATGCTGGCCAAGATCGCCATGATCGCCATCGTGGACGCCACCGCCGTGTTCGCGCTGTTCACCGCGATCGGCCGTGAAGCCTGGGCCATCGCCGCGGTGCTCGCGGTGATCACCCTGGCCATCAACGTGGTGTACTTCAAGCGGGGCTGGCTGCCGGCCAAGTACCTGCTGCCGGGCACCATCTTCCTGCTGATCTTCCAGGTCTTCGTGATCGGCTACACCGGCTACATCGCCTTCACGAACTACGGCTCGGGCCACAATTCGGACAAGGACGACGCCGTCATGGCGCTGCTGCAGTCCAACCAGAGCCGTGTGCCGGACTCCCCGGCGTTCCCGGTGACGGTGCTTGATGACGGCCAGGAGCTGTCGCTGCTGGTCCAGCGCGACGGCGTGCAGCAGGTGGGGTCCGCCGATCAGCCGCTCGAGCCCACCAGCCCGGAGCAGCTGGAGGGCTACACGCAGCTGGGCTTCGCCGACCTGCTCGGACGCCAGTCGGAAGTGACCTCGCTGACCGTGCCGATCAGCCAGGACCCGGCCGAGGGCTCGCTGCGCACCTCGGACGGGCGCACCGCCTACCAGTACACCTCCAACCTGGTGTACGACCAGGCCGCGGGCACCATGACGGACTCCACCACCTCGGTGGTCTACCGGGATACCGGGGTGGGCGCCTTCACCGCCGAGGACGGCACCCAGCTGATGCCCGGCTGGTCGATCAACGTCGGGTTCGAGAACTTCACCCGCGCGTTCAGCGACCCCTCCATCCGCACCGCGCTGTCCTCGGTGACGCTGTGGACCTTCGCCTTTGCCCTGCTCTCGGTGGCCACCACGTTCTTCATGGGCCTGTTCCTGGCGCTGGTCTTCAACGACCTGCGGATGAAGGGGCGCAAGATCTACCGGGTGATCTCCATCCTTCCCTACGCGTTCCCGGCGTTCCTCGGTGGCCTGGTCTGGGCCGGCATGCTCAACAAGGACTTCGGGTTCGTGAACCAGGTGCTCTTCGGCGGGGCGCAGATCCCGTGGTTGACCGACCCGTGGCTTGCGAAGTTCTCCGTGCTCTGGGTCAACCTGTGGCTCGGCTTCCCGTACATGTTCCTGGTGTGCACCGGCGCGCTGCAGTCCATCCCCGACGAGCTGGCCGAGGCGGCCAAGATTGACGGGGCCAAACCGTTCCAGGTGTTCCGCCTGATCAAGCTGCCGCTGCTGCTGGTCTCGGTGGCCCCGCTGTTGATCAGTTCGTTCGCCTTCAACTTCAACAACTTCAATGTCATCTACATGCTCACCGAGGGCGGCCCACGCCTGGAGGGAGCGGGGCTGAACGTGGGTGCCACCGACATCCTGATCTCGATGGTCTACAAGGTCGCCTTCGTCGGTTCGCAACGCGACTACGGTTTGGCCAGTGCGTTCTCCATCATCATCTTCGTGCTGGTCTCCATCATCGCGGTGATCAGCTTCAAGCAGACCAAGGCCCTGGAGGAGCTGAACTAATGTCGACGCCAACTCCCGTGCGCCCCGCCGCCCGCCGCGGCTTTGGAAAGTGGTTCGCCGCCACCGGCTGGCGCCACCTGATCGGCGTGGCCCTGTGCATCTATGCGGCGTTCCCGCTGCTTTATGTGCTGTCGGCCTCACTGAACCCCAACGGAACGCTGCTCTCATCCAACGGACTGTTCACCGAAGTGGGGCTGCGCAGCTACATCGACCTGTTCCGCAATGAGCAGCGGCCCTTCGCCGCCTGGTTCGGCAACACCCTGGTGATCGGGTTGACCACGGCCGCGGCCTCGGTCTTCCTCGGGGCGCTGGCCGCCTACAGCTTCTCGCGCATGCGCTTCACCGGACGGCGCTTCGGCCTGATGAGCCTGCTGGTGGTCCAGATCTTCCCGCAGCTGCTGGCCGTCGTGGCCATTTTCATCCTGCTGACCTCGCTGGGCGAGGTCTACCCCATGCTGGGCATCGACAACCAGGTCGCGCTGATCATGGTGTACCTGGGCGGCGCGCTGGGCGTGAATACCTACCTGATGTACGGGTTCTTCAACACCGTCCCGGTGGAGATCGACGAGGCGGCCAAGATCGACGGGGCCGGGCATGCACGGATCTTCTTCACCATGATCCTGCGTCTGGTGGCACCGATCCTGGCGGTGGTGGGACTGCTGTCCTTCATCGCGAGCACCTCGGACTTCGTGATCGCCTCGGTGGTGCTGGTCTCGCCGGAGAACCAGACGCTGGCCGTGGGGCTGTATTCCTACGTTTCGGAGGAATTCAGCTCCAACTGGTCCGTCTTTGCCGCCGGTGCGGTGCTGGCCGCGCTGCCGGTCATGGCGCTGTTCCTCTTCCTGCAGAAATACATCGTCGGCGGCCTGACCGCCGGTGCGGGGAAGTAGCAGGCCCCGGCAAAGCGGCCGGCGGAGCGCGTCCCGGACCGCAGCGGTACGTCGCGGATAAAAAGCTATCGGGATGCACCTGCAAAAGCAGGGCCCGGCCCCGGAAGGCGCAAAAAAGGACCTGCGGAACGCACTGTGTGCGTTCCGCAGGTCCTGCTGGCTGCCCAGGAGTTGCCCCGGCGTGGGGGTATCTAGAGCTGGTTGCCCAGCTTGAAGCCCTTGGAGGCTTCGCCCACGTAGGTGCCCTCGTCATCCCCGGCACGGGTGTAGGAGAACCCGTCGGCGCCGATGGTGACCTCCAGCTCGGAGTCATCGGTGCGCTCAACGATTTCCTGCACGTTGCCGTCCAGGTCCAGGACCTTGGAGGCCTCGGTGTACCAGGACGGGACGACCGGGTTGCCCCACCAGTCACGGCGCTGGTTGTCGTGCACGTTCCAGGTGATGGTCGGGTTGTCCGGGTCCCCGGTGTAGTAGTCCTGGGTGTAGATCTCGATGCGGTGGTCATCCGGGTCCAGGATGTACAGGTAGAACGCGTTGGACACGCCGTGGCGGCCCGGGCCGCGCTCGATGCGGTCCGAGATGCGCAGGGCACCCATCTTGTCGCAGATCTGGATGATGTTGTGCTTCTCGTGGGTGGAGAAGGCCACGTGGTGCAGGCGCGGGCCGTTGCCGCCGGTCAGGGCGGTGTCGTGCACGGTGCCCTTGCGGTGCATCCAGGCGGCGTAGGTGGTGCCCTCGTCATCCTGGATGTCCTCGGTGACGTGGAAGCCCAGGTCCTCCAGGTACTTGCGTCCGCGCGGCACGTCCGGAGTCACCTGGTTGAAGTGGTCCAGGCGCACCAGCTCGCCGGCCGAGTACAGGTCGTAGCGCATGTGCAGGCGCTCGACGTGGGTGGTCTCGAAGAAGAACTCGTACGGGAAGCCGAGCGGGTCCTCCACGCGCACCGCGTCCCCGATGCCCTTGACGAAGCCGTCCTTGCGGCGCTCGGTGCGGCAGCCCAGCTCCTTGTAGTAGGCCTCGGCCGCGTCCACGTCCTCGTTTGAGCGCACGCGGAAGGCCATGGCCTTCAGTGCGGCGACCGGGCCCTGGGTGAGCACCAGGTTGTGGTGGATGAACTCCTCGAAGGACCGCAGGTAGACCTGGTTCTCATCCTCGTAGCTCACGTGCAGGCCCAACACGTCCACGTAGAACTCGCGGGACTTGGCCAGGTCGGTGACGACCAGTTCGGCGTACGCGCAGCGCAGGATGTCCGGGGCCGGGACCGAGGGCTTGGGGATCTCGTTGCTCATGTTCTTGCTCCTTTGCAAATAATTCTTGGGATACTAGCCGTCGATCTTGGCTGCGTCGGCGGCACCGAACTTCGGGGTGTGCACCTCGCCCAGGGTGATGTGCACGGCCTGCTGGTCGGTGTAGAAGTCGATCGAGCGGTAGCCGCCCTCGTGGCCCAGGCCCGAGGCCTTCACGCCGCCGAACGGCGATCGCAGGTCACGCACGTTGTGGGAGTTCAGCCACACCATGCCGGCCTCGATGTTCTGGGCGAAGTTGTGGGCCCGCTGCAGGTCGTTGGTCCACAGGTAGGCGGCCAGGCCGTACTTGGTGTTGTTGGCCAGCTGCAGGGCCTCTTCCTCGGTGTCGAACGGGGTGATCGCCACGACCGGGCCGAAGATTTCCTCCTGGAAGATCCGGGCGTCGGGCTTCACGTCCACGAACACGGTCGGTGCGACGTAGGAGCCGTTCTCCTGGCCCTCGGGCAGGTTCTCCGGACGTCCGCCACCGGCGACCAGGCGGCCCTCGGACTTGCCGATTTCCACGTAGCTCATGACCTTGTCGTAGTGCTCGGGGTGCACCAGCGCGCCGACCTGGGTGTCCGGGTCGTGCGGGTCGCCGACCTTGATGTTCTTGGCGCGCTCGGCGTAGGCCTGGATGAACTTCTCGTAGATGCCGCGCTGGACCAGGATGCGCGACCCGGCGGTGCAGCGCTCACCGTTCAGCGAGAACACGCCGAACAGGGTGGAGTCGATGGCCGCATCGAAGTCGGCGTCCTCGAACACGATGGCCGGGGACTTGCCGCCCAGCTCCATGCTCATGCCCTTCAGGTTCTCCGCGCAGTTGCGGAAGATCAGCTGGCCGGTGGAGGATTCGCCGGTGAAGGAGATCAGCGGCACGTCCGGGTGCTTGACCAGCGCGTCGCCGGCTTCCTCACCGATGCCGTTGACCAGGTTGAACACGCCCTTGGGCAGCCCGGCGTCCTCAAAGATCTTGGCCCACAGGGAGGCCGAGAGCGGGGTGAACTCCGCCGGCTTGAGCACCACGGTGCAGCCCGAGGCGATCGAGGGGGCCAGCTTCCAGGATTCGAGCATGAAGGGGGTGTTCCACGGGGTGATCAGCCCGGCCACGCCGATCGGCTTGCGGTTCACGTAGTTCAGCTGGGAGCCGGGGACCTTCAGCGCGGTGTCGTGCTGGGCCACGACCAGGTCGGCGAAGAAGCGGAAGTTCTCCGCGGCGCGGCGGGCCTGGCCGCGGGCCTGGGTGATCGGCAGGCCGGTGTCGAAGGTTTCCATCTCGGCCAGGCGGTCCTCCTGGGCCACCACGGCGTCGGCGATCTTGTACAGCACGTTGGCGCGCTCGCGCGGCTTCATGCGCGGCCACGGGCCGTTCTTGAAGGCCTCGGTGGCGGCGGCGACGGCGGCGTCGATGTCCTCCTTCTGCCCGGCGGCGGCGTTCACGTACGGCTTGTTGGTCACCGGGTCCAGCACCTCGAAGGTCTTGCCGCCGATGGAATCGACGAACTCACCGTTGATGTAGTGCTGGATCTTGCTGGGCAGGTTCTCCGGAACGAAGTGCTTGCTCATGGCTGTGTCCTTTCGCGTTGCGTTGCAAAGACGGTCAAAAAACTTGTGGTCGAAAATCTTGGGTGCTGGTTTGCCTAGATGGGGGAGGGCTCCATGCCCGCCGCCTTGAGGTAGGCGTTCAGCGTGTTGGTGCGGTGCCGCCGGGCGGCCTGCTCGATCTGCTCGGCGGACGCCCCGTCCTCCAGCAGGTCCAGCAGGTGCTCGTGCTCCTGGACCGACTGCAAAGCCCGGTGCGGGATGTGCGAGAAGGAGGAGGAGCGCATCGCCGCCAGGCGCCGCCACCCGCGCTGGACCAGGTCCAGGATGTGCGGGTTCGGGCACTGGCAGTACAGCAGCTTGTGGAATTCGGTATTCAGTTGGGTGAAGGCCACCGGGTCGAAGCTGTCCAGGCACTCGCGCATCTTCTGGTTCACCTCACGCGCGGCCTGGCGCAGGGACTGATCCATCAGCGGTGCGGCCAGCGCGGTGGCGGCCGGTTCGATCACCGACAGGGTCTGCATGGTGTGCAGGTAGAGGGTGGAATCGATTTGCGCCACCGTGGCCCCCACGTTGCGGGTGAAGTTCACCAGCCCCTCGGCCTCCAGCCGCCGGATCGCCTCGCGCACCGGAACCACCGAGCAGCCCAGCTCCTCGGCAATGGTTCCCAGCACCAGGCGGTATCCGGGGGAGTAGGCCCCGTTGTTGATCCGCTCGGAGATGGTGGCATAGGCCGCTTCGGACTTCGAGGGGGTCATGGCTAGAGTTCCCAGCTGTCCAGGTCCGGGCTGCCGGCCTGCTGCCAGGCCTGGTACTTGGCCTTCCAGTCCGCGTTCATCGGGAACAGCCCGTCGATGACGTGCCCGCGCTGGACCATGGCGAAGATGAACTCATCGGACTTCTCGGTGGCCAGCGCCGCATCGGCGACCTCGGCGACCAGGTGCGGCGGGATGACCACGATGCCATCCGAATCGGCCACGATCACATCCCCGGGCTGCACGGTAACCCCACCGCAGGCCACGGTGATGTCCTTGTCCCAGGCCACGTGGCGCCGGCCCAGCACGGCCGGGTGGGCGCCGTTGTAGAACACCGGAATATCCAGTCCGGTGACCGCGTCCAGGTCGCGCACACCGCCGTCGGTGATGATGCCGGCCGCGCCCAGGGTCTGGCTGCGCAGGGCCAGGATGTCGCCCAGGGTGGCGGCCCCGGTTTCCCCACGCGCCTCCATGATCAGCACCTCGCCGTCGCCCAGCGAATCGATGGACTGCTTCTGGGTGTTGTAGCCGGCCCCGTGCTTCTTGAACAGATCCTCGCGGTTGGGCACGTAGCGCAGCGTGCGGGCGGTGCCGATGACCCGCTGCATGCCCTTGGTGGCGCCGGGCACCTGGATGTTCACGTTGTTCAGCCCCAGCTTGCGCAGGGTGGCGGACAGGGTGGCGGTGGCCACGGCCTCCAGCTTGGCGCGCACCTCATCGGTGAGCACGTCCTTGCCGGTGATGATCGGCTCCAGTCCGGCGGCGGCGCGGTCACCGTAGGCGTCTTCCTTGTCCTTCTCGGTGACCTTGGGCTGGTTGCCAAAGGCGGCGAAGGCATCGGTCCCCTCCACGGCGGTGGTCTTCAGCTTGCCGGTGCTGGCCCCGGAGACCAGGTCGGTGACCTCAACCTCGACGACATCGCCGGGGAAGAAGACGGTGGAGCCGGCAGGGGTGCCGGTGAGGATGACGTCCCCAGGCAGCAGGGTCATCTGCTGGGAGAGGTCGGCAATGATCTGGGCGAAGGAGAAGAGCAGCTCGGAGGTGTCGGCATCCTGGGCGAGTTCACCGTTGACCCAGGTCTGCACGCGCAGCTTGGCCGGATCAATGCTTGCCGCCTCTAAAGCGTTCGGGCCCATCGGGGTGTAGCCGTCCCCGGACTTGGAGCGGATGTTCGAGCCCTTGTCGGCGTACTTCATGTCATGCACGCCCAGGTCGTTGGCGGCGGTGACCTGGCCAACGTGGCCCCAGGCGTCCTCGACGGAAACGCGGCGGGCGGCCTTGCCGATGATCAGGGCGATCTCACCCTCGAAGGCCAGCAGCTCGGTGCCGGCCGGGCGCTCGACGGTCGAGCCGGAAACTGCCAACGAGGAGGAGGCCTTCATGAAGTAGCTGGGGTACTTCGGGGTGCGTCCGCGCTGGGCGGCCCGCGAAGCGTAGGACAGGTGCACGGCCAGCACCTTCCCTGCCTGCGCGAAGGTCGACTCGTTGACCGAAACCGAGGTGCTCATTGATTCTCCCACTTCTTCGTACATCAAATCGTATACGATCAGTGTGCGCTGAATCTCTTAGGGTGTCAAGCGGGAAAAATTCGACGGTCGGTACGCGACGAAAATCGGCGGGTACAGGGGAATGGCCTTGCGCGGCTAGTCTTCCCATGGGTCAAATGGAACGCATCCTCGTGACTTTCCAGTTGTATCGAGCAAGCGCCCGTATATTTTCGTCATTCGAGTGATAACTCGCTGATCGGCCACCTCAATCTCGGGAAAGGTAGTTGTTAGACGATCAATCATTGTCCCGACGTCTGGGAGATCGTGAAGACCTGCGATCCAGACTATGTTTGTACTACTTACTACTGCTGCGCAAAAACGAGTTTCCTTCCAAGCGCCTAAGTCGCGTGCTATACGCTCGCTATCTAGAGAAGGCGTCCTAACCAAGACGAATAAGCCGAGTGGCAGATCAAACGACGGCCTCGCTACATCGCATCTATAAGTGATCTCGTTGGAAGCCTGCAGTTGAAAGAGGCGCCGACGTACAATTTCTGTCGATAAGGACAGCTCCGCAGCTAAATCGGCCAACGGTTTTCGGGCGTCTCTTGCGAGAGCGAGGAACAACCGTCTGTCTTTTTTGCTAAGAGGTGGAAACCTGCGCGTCGTATGCCCCTCTGAATGGACTCTAAGGTGCGATTCATCGCCAGCGGGCAAGATTCCTTGCCGCCAGTCCACCCCACCTGTGATTTGCCAAAAGATGCTGAATTTCACTTGGGATGTCTTCGTCAGGTCTGGAAGTCGCTCATGAATAGTGTGTATGACACCGTTGACATTTGTGGACCCAATTATGCAGAACAGATTGTATTCGCCTGTAGTTTGACCCACTGTAAAGATCTGTGGGTGCTGGTTCAGCTGATTAAGCAGGTGCTCTAAACGATCTAGCTCGCATCGAATCTCAACTACGACCCCATAACTTTGCGAGGGATGAAGCGCAATGCTCGTCCAAGCTAACCCAAGCGTATGTAGCCTGTTCCATCTTCGCGCAACGGTGACTTCTGAGAGACCAAGAGCTTTTCCGACTGACGCCCATGTAGCTCTCGGAGATGCTTGAAGCGCATCCACGATCTCCAAATCCGTTGCATGAACCTTATAGCTCATCCTTTAAGTCTCCAGACAGAGAGTGTCGAATCCGTCTTTATCATCCACTTCTGAACGATTTTCCTTCAATTTTTAAAATGGTGTGATTCACATCCTAGTGTGGCTGTAGTCAGAGAGGACATTCATGAAACGACTATCGTCACCCCGTTCCGCGGTAGCTTCGAGCCGATCGTCGGCAGAAGAAAGCGTCTATCGAAAAATCAATAGAAGGCTACTCCCGTTCCTGCTGCTCTGTTATACATTCGCGTACCTCGATCGCGTGAACATCGGTTTCGCAAAATTGCACATGCAAGAGGACATCCCGGCTATCACTGAAGCGGTCTTCGGTATCGGTGCCGGACTGTTTTTCTTGGCCTACGCGATCCTAGAAATCCCCAGCAACATGGTCATGCACAGAATTGGAGCTCGCAAGACCATTACACGCATCATGGTTCTGTGGGGAATTGTCTCCGCCTCGATGCTCTTCGTTCGCGACGAATTTAGTTTTTACGCTTTGCGGATCTTACTGGGAATATTTGAGGCCGGATTTGCTCCAGGTATCATCCTGTATCTCACGTATTGGTTCCCTGCTAAAAGAATGGCAGCAGCGATGGGAATCTACATGCTGGCTGGTCCAATTGGTTCTATTCTCGGGTCGGGAGTATCAGCCGCGATTATTTCTGCCATGGATGATCTACTTGGCATGGCCGGTTGGCAGTGGATGTTCCTTGTCCAGGGTATCCCGTGTCTCTTGCTTGGGTACCTATTTTGGAAACTCATGTACGATCGACCAGATGACGCGCCTTGGCTCACTGCTGCCGAAAAGGCCATAGTCCGTCGTGTCATAACCGAAACGGATGCTGCCCGCAGTGACCATCGTTTCGTAGATGTTCTCAAAAACCCAGCAGTCTATGTGATGGCGGTTGCGTATTTCGGTATCATGTGCGGAATCTATGCCGTCAGTTTTTGGCTACCGACAATTCTTAGTGACAACGGAATTAGAAATAATTTAACTGTTGGTTTATTGGCGGCAATACCTTACGTACTTACTATCCCTACGATGATTTTTTTGAGTAAGAGTTCGGACAGGACGCAAGATAGGCACTGGCACACCATCTTCCCAACCATCCTCGCCGCAGTCGGCTTGACATTAGCTGCATTCACCAGTTCAAACTTCTTATTTTCGTTCACGGCACTTTGCGTCGCCATCTGTAGCGCGTGGGGTGCTTACACAGTCTTTTGGGCGGTTCCGAGTCAGCACTTTGGTGGAACTGCAGCTGCTGGGGGAATTGCTCTGATTAACACCGTAGGAATCTTGGGCGGCTTTGTCGCACCTACGCTCTTGGGCTTTGTCAAACAGGCGACTGGCTCTACCCAGGGCGGGTTGCTCGCCATGGTTGGACTCTTGGGCCTTTCCGCCCTTGCGTTGTTCCTTCTCCCCAAATCGTTGAAGCTCAAAAGAAATGAGGTTTTAAATTGAAACGTATTATAATTGCTGGGTTCCTTCACGAGACTAATACCTTTGCGCGATCCGTAGCGGATTGGGCAAACTTTGAGAATGGCGAGGGATTTCCTCGAATGCATAGAGGAGGGGAAGTTCTTGAACTTAGAAAAGTAAATGTCCCTATAGGTGGTTTCATATCAGCAGCAAACGACGATTGGAGTCTCCTTCCTGTCATTTGGTGTGCTGCTTCACCTTCGGGGCCAGTGACTAATACCGCTTATGAACGGATCGTACGTTTAATAACTGACGCCTGCGAAGAATCTCGTCCTGATGGTGTATATCTTGATTTGCATGGTGCCATGGTGACTGAGAAATACAATGACGGTGACGGAGAGCTTATTCGGCGGGTAAGAGCGGTCGTTGGTCCAAATATCCCCATAGTTGTTAGCTTGGATCTTCACGCGAATATAAGTGACGGAATGCTCAACCACGCTGACGCCATGGTGGCCTACAGAACGTACCCCCACATCGACATGGCAGAAACAGGAATTGCAGCCGCGCGCTTGCTTGGCCGTTGCCTGGCGGGCGAACGATTGGTGATGGCGCGAGAGCGCATCGACTTCCTTATACCTACTATTTCCGGCAGTACCATGTCTACTCCAGCGAGGGACATCTTCTCGGCTCTGTGTGCTTCGGAAGGGGAAAGCGTTTTATCAGTAGCGATGGCCTTTCCGGCCACAGATGTTCCAGATTGCCAGCCTTGCGTTTTTGGATACGGCTCGGACGAAACCCTGCTAAAGGCAAGAATCCACGAACTGGCAGAGACAATCCGAAACCTAGAAGCGGATTTTGCCTTGCGCGCCCTACCGACGGCAGAAGCCCTGGATGCGGCCGAGGCTGCCGTCGCGGCAGGTCGTGCCCCTGTCGTTATTGCGGATACTCAAGATAATCCGGGCGCTGGAGGCGATGGAAACACGAACGGTCTACTAGCGGAACTACTTCTCAGAGACGTTCCGAAAAGCGCTGTTTGTTCCATTTTTGATCCTCACGTCGTTGCTACGGCTATTGAAGCGGGCGAAAACGAGACTGTGACAATTAAGCTGAAAGGATCCCAGATTGAAGGAGACCCCGAAATAGAGGGGATTTTCACGGTGGAGAGGATCACTGCCGGGTTCGTGCGTTTTGAAGGACCAATGATGAATGGCAACGAACTGTCCGTCGGGCCCTCGGTGCTACTTCGCAAGGGGAATATACGAATCATTGTTAACAGCCACAAGGCGCAAACTATGGACAGGAACCAATTCCGCGCACCAGGGGTAGAGCCCGAGACTCAAAACATTCTAGTAGTTAAGAGCTCAGTTCACTTCAGGGGCGATTTTGAGGATATCGCTGGGCAGGTGATTGTCGCCCTCTCGCCTGGCCCGTTCCCCGCCGATCCAGCCAAGTTGCCATGGAAGAACCTGAAAAATGGGGTCCGTCTCGGACCGAAGGGGCCCGCTTTTGCGTCCAGTACGGGTGCGGGGCGAAACCAAAAGCCATAAGAGTTGCCCGGGAATTGCGGTCCTTCAGCAGCTGAGACATTCCACATTGAGAGATTGTTACATGCACGCGCATGGATTGTGACAGGATCTACCAGCAACGATTCTGGGAATCTTCTACTAAGAAATTGAGTCAAAGGTACTTCTTCTCTCGTAGTCTTTTTCACCGGGGGAGATAAGTCAGCCAAATGTGTGTAACCGGTATCCGTGCATTGACTACCAGTACATGACGGATAAGCGTACGGCAAAACAGTTATTGGGGTGCAGGCGTGTTCAAGCCGTTGGATTGAGTAGGGTTGCTGCCTTAAGAAAGCACGCGGTGAAACAGCGTTTTTCCTGAGACTTCGGATTTTGGAAACTTGGGGGTTCCCCTATCATTATGAGTATTGGTCGGGCGAAGTTCACCGCAACCGGATATGCCTACTAGGCCCATGGGGATGGGGTACCGAGTTGGCAGACGCATTGGGGAATGCCTTCCGGGCGCGTTATGCGAGACTTCGCCCGACCCAAGCTCTTAAGCCGTCGCTCGCTAATAGGGCGCAGGCACAAAACAGGCTGGCTGTAGTTTTCAGGGACTACAGCCAGCCTGTTTTTCGTCCGACCGAACTCATTGGAATTCGGAAGCTGGAGGACTATGCGTCGAGGAACTTCAGTGCCGCGGTCTTGAACTCGCGACTGGTTACTGCGCTGGCGTGATTCCGCCCGGCCAGCCATACGACTTCGGTGTCCGCTCCGGCTTCACGAAGCAGGCGCCGCAGGTACGGCATGGTGGTGGCCAAGTCGTCCTGGTCCCCGGCGACGAGCAGGGTCGGCGTGGTCGGCACCGCTTCGGCCGGATCGTAGGGTTCGGTCTTGATGCCGTCGATCAGCTTGAACAGCGCATTGAAATCGTTGGCTTTCTCGTTGATCGCAATCGACATCACCTTTGCCGTGTATTCATCAGCGATTGACTCACCGGTGGCCACGAAATTGCGCGCCTCATTCAAGGCGAAGGCGGCCAGCGGGTCCAGGCTGCCGGGGCCTCCGATGATCAGGCGGCGGACGAGCTCGGGATGCTTGGCGGCCAGCTCCCAGCCCAGGCGCGCGCCCAGGGAGTAGCCCAATACGTCAACCGGGCCACCCAGAGATTCGACCACCTTGGCCAGGGCAAGGTGGATGCGGCTCGGGGCCCAGCTGCCGTCGTTGCGGTTCGGGTCCTCTCCGTGGCCGGGCAGATCCACCAGCGCCACATTGCGCCCATTTTCGGTGAAGTGCCGAACCCATCCGGAGCGTTCCCAGTTTAGGTCTGCGGAGGAGGCGAAGCCGTGGATCAGCAGCACGGTTGGTGCACTGGCCTCGGTGTTCGCGGGGATAACTCGAAGATTAAGATCCAAGGTCATGCTCAAAACTATATGTCACTGCGGTCACAAATCGTTCTTCGGGTGGAAGCCTCGGAGAGTTAATGTCAGAATGACTCTAACCAAATTCCAATCGGCCGGTCATCACCCTAAACAAGCAGCCGGCAAATCAGGAGGCCTTGATGAGCATCCCGCTGGGATCAGCCAACGTGGCAGAACGGCGCAACATGCCACCGGCGTTGGCCGTTTCCACGGTGATCTTCGGTATCCGGCCCATCGACGGCGGCCGAGCACAATTGTGGCTACCGCTGGTGCGCCGCGTTCGCCAACCCCACGCCGGACAGTGGGCGCTGCCCGGTGGCCCCGTGGGACCCCGCGAGTCCCTTGGCACCGCCGCCAGCCGCACCCTGGCTAGCACCACAGGGCTGCGGCCCAGCTACCTGGAACAGCTCTACACCTTCGGTGACCCGGATCGTTCACCCACCCAGCGATTGGTGACCATCGCGTATTTCGCGCTGGTCACCGAGGCCCAGGTGGGTGCCACTGTGGAGGACGAGAACGTGGCCTGGTTCGCGGTGGACGATCCCGTCCTGGAGAACCTGGCCTTCGATCACCGGCAGATCATCGACTACGCGCTGTGGCGGCTGCGCAACAAGGTCGAGTACGGGCAAATCGCCCACCGGCTGCTCGGCGAGCGCTTCACCCTGGCCCAGCTGCGGGCGGTGTACGAGGCCATGCTGGGCAAGGAACTTGACCCAGCCAACTTCCGCCGCCAACTCAAAGCCACCCAGAGCATTGTGGCCACCGACGAATACCTCGCCGGCGGCCAGCACCGACCACCCCGGCTCTACCGCTACGCGGGCAGCGGCCATGACCCACTGGAAGTAGATACCAACCATGAGTAGCCCTACCCTTTCCTCGACCATCACCCGGCTGACCCTCAACGCTCCGGGCTCCACCTGCTCATCCGAACTCTCGGCCAACCCCTGGGACACCCCATCCGGTTACGGCCCCGGCGCCTCCCAGGGGGACCAGGCCCCGGCGAACTTCCCGCGGCAGCAGAAGTTGCCCCAGCAGTACCTCAGCGCCAGCGAGGAGGAACTTGATGCCCGCATCCGTGCGGCGAAGGAGACCCTGGGCGATGACGTGGTGCTGCTGGGGCACTTCTACCAGCGTGACGAGGTGGTCAAGTACGCCGACTTCGTGGGGGATTCCTTCCAGCTGGCCAATGCGGCACTGACCCGTGACGAGGCCAAGTACATTGTCTTTTGCGGGGTGCACTTCATGGCCGAAACCGCCGATGTGCTCTCCCAGGATGACCAGGCGGTGATCCTGCCGAACCTCTCGGCCGGATGCTCCATGGCGGACATGGCCGATGCCCCCAGCGTCCAGCAGTGCTGGGATGAGCTGATGGAGTTGTACCGGGACGAGGAGGATGACGGGCGCGCCGCGGTGATCCCGGTGACCTACATGAACTCCTCCGCGGCGTTGAAGGCGTTCGTGGGCCGCAACGGGGGATTGGTGTGCACCTCCTCGAACGCGAAGACCGTGCTGGAGTGGGCGTTCGAGCGCGGCCGGCGGGTGCTGTTCTTCCCGGACCAGCACCTGGGCCGCAATACGGCCAAGGCGATGGGGATCCCCCTGGAGCAGATGCCGCTGTGGACCCCACGCCGGGAACTGGGCGGCAACGATGCCGACACCCTGAACACCGCCAAAGTGATCTTGTGGCACGGCTTCTGCTCCGTGCACAAGCGCTTCACCACCGCGCAGATTGACAAGGCGCGGGCCGAGCACGAGAACCTGCGGGTCATTGTGCACCCCGAATGCCCCATGGAGGTGGTGGATGCGGCGGATGAATCGGGTTCCACCGACTACATCTTCAAGGCCATCGCCGGGGCCACCGAGCCGACCACCTTCGCCATTGGCACGGAGATCAACATGGTCAACCGGCTGGCCGAGCAGTACCCGCAGCACACGATCTTCTGCCTGGATCCGGTGATCTGCCCCTGCTCCACCATGTACCGCATCCACCCCGGCTACCTGGCCTGGGTGTTGGAGGAACTGGTGGCCGGGCGCATTGTGAACCGTATTGAGGTGCCGCAGGCCGAGCAGGCCGATGCCAAGACCGCCCTGGAGCGGATGCTGGCTGCCCGGCCATGACCCGGATCATCATTGTCGGCTCCGGGGCCGCCGGGCTGCTGGCCGCCTTGAGCGCGGTAGGCCGCGGCGTGCACCCGGTGCTGCTGACCAAGGACGGACTGGGCACCGGCAACACCGAATGGGCCCAGGGCGGCATCAGCGCCCTGACCTCCCAGGGACAAGTGGCCGGGGACACCGTGGCCAACCACGTCGCCGATACCCTGGCCGCAGGGAACGGGCACGGCTCGGTCCAGGTCGTACAGACCCTGTGCGCCGCGGCACCGGAAATCATTGATCAGCTCGAACAGCACGGGGTGGCCTTTGACCGCAGTGGGGACGGCGCCTACCAGCTGGGGCTGGAGGCCGCGCACAGCGCCCACCGGATCCTGCACATCAACGGGGACGCCACCGGTCAGGGGCTGACCCGCGCACTGGTCGCCGCCTGCCGCAGAGCAGAGCAGGCCGGAAACCTCAGCGTAATCGAGCACGCGCTGGTCACCGCCCTTGAACGCCGGCAGGATTCTGGGCACGCCGTGCGCTATCTGCGACACGGCAGCGATCACACGCTGGCCGGGGACCGGGTGCTGCTGGCCACCGGCGGCATTGGCGGTCTCTACCGGCACACCACCAACCCGGTGGGCGCGACCGGGGACGGGATCGCGCTCGCCGCCCGGGCCGGGGCAATAATTAGCGACATGGAATTCGTGCAGTTCCACCCCACCATGGTGGACACCGAAGCCCACCCGGGCGCGGGGATGATCAGCGAGGCGGTCCGCGGGGAAGGCGCCGTGCTGGTCACCGGCACCGGCGAGCGCTTCATGCCCGGGATTGATCCACGGGCCGAACTGGCGCCACGCGATGTGATTGCCCGGGCCATCCACGCGCAGAACATGGCCGACCACCCGGTCTACCTGGATGCCCGGGCAGTGGAGCAGAACCAGGGCAGAGGTTTCCTCTCCCGCCGGTTCCCCTCCATTACACGTCGACTGCAGGCCTGCGGGCTGAACCTGGCACACGATCTGATCCCGGTGCGCCCGGCCCAACACTACCTCATGGGAGGGATCCTCACCGACCTGTACGGACGCACCACCGTGCCCGGGCTCTATGCGGCCGGAGAGTGCGCGAACACCGCAGTGCACGGGGCCAACCGGCTGGCTAGCAATTCCCTGCTCGAAGCCCTGGTTTTCGCCCGCCGTGCCGTGAACGCCATGCTCACCGACCCGCCGCTGGCCCGGGCGGATTCGCTGGCGCTCGCCGTCCATCCACTGCCCGAAACCCAACCAGGCCAGGGGATGGACCTTGGACAGCTGCGCCAGCTGGCCACCGACCAGCTGGCGGTGCACCGCGACGGTCCTGGCCTGCAGGAAGCCATCGCCCGGCTACGGCAGGCCCAACCGGTGGCCGCAAGCCCCCGCGCCCGTCACGAGCTGGAGAACCTACTGCTCATTGCCCGCCTGAGCGCCCACGCCGCGCAGGAACGCACCCACAGCCTGGGGGCGCACTACCGGACCGATCACCCCGAGCCGCACCCGGCAGCACGCACCTGCTGGCAGCTTCCGCTCAGCGAACAGACCACCACCAACACCTTCGAGGAAATCTACGCCTGATGAGTTCCATCCACCCCGTCCCGCGCTCCGTCATTGATGCCATTGTGTCGCTCGCCCTGCTGGAGGATTGCCCCCGCGGGGACATCACCGCCACCACCGTATTGGACGCGGCGGTCACCGCCCGCGCCGCCGTGGTGGCCCGCCAACCTGGCGTGCTTTCCGGCAGCGGCGTGTTCGAACGGGTCATGCATCAGGTGGATCAGGACATCCAGATCACGGCCCACCTCGCTGAAGGGCAGCGCTTCGAGGTGGGGGACGAGCTGATCACCGTGAGCGGGCCGGCCGCCAGCATCCTCACCGCCGAACGGGTGGGGCTGAACCTGCTGCAGCGGATGAGCGCCATTGCGACCGCCACCGCCGAACTGGTGGGGAAGGTGGCGCACACCAAGGCGCGCATCGCCGACACCCGCAAGACCACTCCCGGCCTGCGGGCCCTGGAACGCTATGCGGTGCGTTGCGGCGGGGGAGTGAACCACCGGGACAACCTCTCCGAGGCGTTCATGGCCAAGGACAATCACCTGGCCCTGCTGGGGGACGGTGAGCAGTTGACCAGTGCGCTGCGCCGTGTGCGTTCCCGGCTCGGGCACACCACCGCCATGGAGGTGGAAGTCGATGACATCAGCCAGATCCCCGCGGTGTTGGCCGCCGGGGTGGATGTGATCATGCTGGACAACTTTGCCCCGGCGGACATCCCGGCCGCCCTGGAACTCATTGACGGCCAGGCCATCGTCGAGGCCAGCGGGAACGTCAATGCCGCCACGGTCGCCGAGATCGCCGAAACCGGGGTGGACATCATTTCCTGCGGCGCCATTACCCATTCGGTGGCGGCCGTCGATCTGGGATTGGATATGGTGATCGGATGATCTACATGGATGCCGCGGCGACCGCGCCCGCCCACCAGCAGGTGCTGGACACCATCAGTCCCTTGCTGACCCATGACTTTGGCAACCCGTCCTCCCGCCATGAGCTGGGGCGCAACGCCGAACGGGCGGTCAGCTGGGCCCGCAACACCGTGGCGAATGAGCTGGGGGTGGGGGAGCATGAAATCTACTTCACCTCCGGAGGCACCGAGTCCGACAACCTCGCCGTCATCGGTGCGGCCCTGGCAGCCCCACGGGGACGGAAGATCATTACCAGCGCCATAGAGCATCCCGCGGTGCAGGACGCGGCCGCGTTCCTGGCGGAACACCACGGTTTCACCCATGAACTGATCCCCGTGGACCACGAGGGCGTGGTGGACCTGGCGGCCGCCGAGCGGCTGATCGATGCGAAGACCGCGGTGGTCTCGGTCATGGCCGTGAACAACGAGGTCGGCACCATCCAGCCCATTGCGGAGCTCGGACGCCTGGCCAGCGCGGCCGGCGCGTTCATGCACACCGACGCGGTGCAGGCCGCCGGATGGCTGGATTTGAGTGAATTGACCCCGCACGTGGATGCGCTGAGCATCTCCGGTCACAAGATTGGGGCGCTGAAGGGCACCGGGGTGCTCTACTACGCTGCCAACCACCCGATCGTGCCGCTGCTGCACGGCGGCGGCCAGCAGCGCGGGGTGCGTTCGGGGACCGAAAACCCGGCCGGTGCCGCCGGGATCGCCCGGGCCCTGCAAATCGTGCGCGAACAACGCGAGGCCGGGGCCGGGGAGGGCTACGGCCCCTACCTGATTGAGCGGATCACCGGCCAACTCAACGAGCAGTTCCCGGGATCGGTGGCGCTTACCGGGCACCCGACCCAGCGCATCGGCGGGATCGTGTCCCTGGTCTTCCCGCGCACCGCCGGGGAGACCGTGCTGATTGAGCTGGAACGCCACGGGGTGCTGTGCTCCTCGGGCTCGGCCTGTGCCGCCGGCTCCACCGATCCCTCCCCGGTGCTCAGTGCCATGGGGTACGAGCCGGAACTGGCGCATACCGCCATCCGGCTCTCCTTTACCCGTGGAATGAAGGAAAACGAGATCAGCCAGGCGGCTTCGGCGGTGATCAGCGTGATGCGCGGGTTGCTCGGCGAACGCTAGGCATCATCCGCAAAGCTGGGACGTTAGGCAGGCAAGGGGTGGGACGAATCGGCTTCGTCCCACCCCTTGCCTGCTGTTTTGCTTGCGGTACCCCGGCTGCCCGCTCTCACCGGGGCGGCAGCACCGGTCAGCGCAGGTACTTGCCCGAAACCCAGCCGGTCTTG
>NZ_VATX01000018.1:0-20714 GCF_005774635.1 Glutamicibacter sp. V16R2B1 | reverse complement strand
CGAAACCCAGCCGGTCTTGGAGGCGTACTTCACCTGGTACCAGCCCTTGGAGGTCTTGCCGGTCAGGCTGACCTTCTTGCCCTTCGGAATGGTCAGCAGGACCTTGTGCTTGGTGCCCACCCCGCTGCGCAGGTTCAGGTTCGCCTTCGTCTTGGCGCTCAAAGCGCCCTTGGGAGCCTGGGTCTTGGGCTTCTCCGCCTTTGGCTTGGCCTTGGCCACCCCGTAGTAGTGCTCCAGGGTCTTGGCCCCGGATTGGGTGTAGCTCTTGGCCAGGGACGTGCCCACATAGCGGAAGTGCCATGGTTCGTAGGCGTATCCGGTCACCGACTCGTAGCCCTTGGGGTAGCGCAGAATGAAGCCGTACTTGTGGGCGTTCTTCGCCATCCAGCGCCCCACCTTGGTGGATTCGAAGCAGGCCTGCAGGCCGCACTGATGGTTGGTGTTGCCCACGTCCACGGCCAGGCCGGTCTGGTGTTCGCTGGTGCCGGGCTTCGCGGAGATCCGCTGGGCATACTTTGACCCGTACTGCTGGGTGTACTGCCGGAACAGCTGGGCCTGCCGGTCATAGGAGCGGTAGCCGCTGACCAGGGCAATGTTCACGCCCGACTTCTTCGCCGCCGTCTTCATCTTCAGGTAGGCGTCAGCCGCTTCGGGCTGCAGCCGGATGGAGGTGCCCCTTACCGTCTTGGTCTTGGGGACATAGCGGGCCGGTGAGAGCGGATAGCTTTTGCTGACAAAGACATCAATGCGGCTGGCGCCGCGCTGCAGCTTCCGGGCCGTCGGGACGAATGAGGCCACGTCGGTGCTCGGGGCGGCCGCGGTCGTGATGCCCTGGGACTGCACCTGGGCCGGGGCGGCCGGTTCGAAGGCGGTGGCCGGGGCCAGCGAGGTCGCCACCAACGAGGCGGTGAACACGGTCGCCAGCGCCAGGCGGGTCGTGCGTTTCTTGGACATGGGTTTTTCCTCACGAGTGATGAATGAGCTTCCCTTATTCCAGCATCAAGAACCCGACGGGACAAGGTTCTTCTAGAAAATGGCGCAAAGTTTCGCAGATAACTCTGCCCCGGCAAATGGGGATAAACCCCTTGTTCCCCTCACGTTCAACACTGCGAAACATTCGCTCTGGGCATGAGTTTCCAGCATCGGGAGGTGACCAGTAGTTTTGCGTTTCGCCCCGGGTCTGCAGGGCTTCATCCCGGTGGAGCGCCCAGCTGAGTTTGGTAGGTTAGCGACCATGCAAGTTCGGCAGGAAACCTTCGACGACAGGGCAGGGGTCTACGCAGTGGCCCATGCGGCATTCGCCAACTCCGACCCCTCGATTGAGCCGGCGGAGGTCGGCCTGCTGCAAGAGCTCTTCGACTGCCCCGCCTACGATCCAGTCTTCTCGATCGTGGCCCTGGATGAGACCGCCGTCATTGGGCACGTGATCGCCAGCTGGGGGAGAGTGGACGGGCAATACCCGCTGCTGGGGCTCGGGCCGCTGGCGGTCGCCCCCGAATACCAGCACCGCGGAGTGGGCTCGATCCTGATGCAGGACATCCACGACCGCGCGCAGCAGCGCAACCTGGCAGGAATCGTGCTGCTCGGCCACGTGGACTACTACCGGCGCTTCGGCTACGAACCGGCTTCCGATCACGGAATCGTCCCCTCCGATGCCGCCTGGGGCGAGAACTTCATGGTCAAGGTGCTCGACCCCCACCGTCTGCCCGCAGGCAACTACCGCTACGCCGCCCCGTTCGGCTGCTAGGACAGTTGCCCACCTCACTGCTCTGCGAGGGTTCCGTCGCCTGTCAAGGGCGTAAATTTGCTAATCTATTGGGATCATGTCGAACCACTTGTTGCCCGTGAAGATTGACCGGGGCCAGGGCATGCCCGTGGTCCTGCTGCACGGCTTGGGGAACAACCACCACAGTTGGCATTTCGTCCTCGATGACCTGGATTACTCCCGGGTGCGGATCATTGCCGTGGACCTGCTCGGATTTGGGGATGCGCCGAAACCGGATGTCGAATACACCCTGCGGGACCACTCCTCGGCGGTCGCCGCGACCCTGAAGGACCTGGGGATTCAAAAGGCGGTCATTGCCGGCCACTCCATGGGCTGCAATATTGCCCTGGACCTGGCAGAGAAGGAACCGGACATGGTTGAGCGCCTGGTGCTCTTCGGTGCACCGCTCTACCGGCGCAAGCCACGCGGCGGCAAGCTGCGCAAGCTCTTCCGCGCCGAGGGCCTGTACTTCTCGCTGTTCGAACTGGTCTCCCGTTCCCCGGACGCGGTCCAAACCGGCGGAGGGCTGGCCGAGGAATACGTTCCGTTCATCAAGGGCATGGAAATCACCGAGGAAACCTGGCCTGCCTACCGCAAGAGCCTGCAAAACTCGATCATGCAATACGAGTCCTATCGGCAGGCCACCCGGCTGAAGCTGCCTATGCTGTTCGTCAACGGGGTGCTGGACTTCTTCATCATCCGCGGCAACACCACGCGGGCGTTCATGGCCAACCGCCGCTTTGTGCGCATCCGCCGCAGCCGCGGACCGCATGAACTAACCCCGACCCAGGGAAAGCTCGCCGCGCGGATCATCAACCGGATGGCCAACCAGGCAAAGACCGGGCAGCGGGCCATCGACTAACAGCGCTGTCCTCCCCGCCTGGCACCCGCTGTCCTGGTCACCCCGATGTGCCGGTGCGCCGGTACCTTTGCGCGCAAACCCTTGTGCCGGTGCCACGGGTGCGGTAGACATCTACCATGGACGCACACCAGCTCCCGCGCGAGCTCTCCTTCACCGTTGCCGGGCACGTTGCCAAGCCGGTCGAGCAGGTCTACGAGGCGGTCGCGGATCCCGAGCAGCTTTCGCGCTACTTCACCACCGGCGGGGCCCGCGGGCGGCTGGAGGCCGGTGACACGGTCACCTGGGATTTCCACGACTTCCCCGGCGCCTTCCCGGTGCAGGTGCTGCAAGCCGAGGCCCCGCGGCGCATTGTGCTGCGGTGGGCAGGTGAGCACCTGGTGGCCAAGGACGGCATGAGCCGGGTGCAGTTCGACTTCGAGCCGGTCGATGACGGTGCCCGCACCAAGGTGCAGATCAGTGAATCCGGCTGGCAGCCCAGCGAGGCGGGGATCCAACGGGCCTTTGACAACTGCGAGGGCTGGACCTCGATGCTGGCGGCATTAAAAGCCTGGGTGGAGCACGGCATCAATTTGCGCGAAGGATTCTACAAGTAACCTGAACGCCACCTGCGCCAACACCGCTCCGGTTCAGTATTGGCTGGGAGCTGGCCGGGTAATTGCCATGGCCTGTGTCACAGCGGCCCTTCACCTGCCTAGGGTGAGGCCATGCCAACACCTCAGGAAGCAACGAACGGACAAGTCGCACTGGTCGCCGGTGCCTCACGGGGCCTGGGCCTGCTCGTGGCCCGGGAACTGGGACGGCGCGGCTACCGGGTAGTGATCTGTGCCCGCGAGGCGGAGGAACTGGACGCGGCCCGGGCAAAGCTGCATGCCGAAGGCCTCATGGTCGAATCCATGGTGTGCAATGTGGCGGACAACGGTGAGGTCACCAGCATGGTCTCGCGCATCGAGGCAACCCTGGGGCCCATCGAGGTACTGGTCACCGTGGCCGGGGTCATCCAGGTCGGGCCGCTGCAGTCCCTGGAGCGTGAACACTTCGAACAGGCCGTGAACATCATGCTGTGGGGCCCGGTCAACCTGGCTTTGGCCGTGGTAGATTCCATGCGCGAACGCGGACGCGGGCACATTGCCACCGTCTCCTCCATTGGCGGGATGATCAGCGTGCCGCACCTGCTGCCCTACAGCACCGCGAAATTCGGCGCGGTCGGCTTCTCCCAGGGGCTGCGTGCGGAAATGTCCGGCACCGGGGTCAAGGTCACCACCGTGGTGCCCGGGCTGATGCGCACCGGCTCCCACCTGCGCGCCGAGTTCACCGGCAACCAGCCGGCCGAATACGGCTGGTTCTCGGTCGGTGCCTCCTTCCCGCTGGTGTCCATTGACGCCGAGCGGGCCGCCCGCCAGATCGTGCGCCGGGTATTGGAGGGCAAGGCACTGGTGGTGCTCACCCCGCTGGCCAAGCTGGCCATCCGGGTCCACGGGCTGGCCCCGGCCAGCACCGCGAACCTGCTGGGAGTTCTCGGACGGATGCTGCCCGGCGCGCCGGGCAGTGAACAGGGCACCGTGACCGGGCACGAGGCCCGCGACCGGCTGCCGGGCCCCGCCCAGAAGGTACTCGATGCGATCACGGTGCTTGGCCGCCGGGCCGCCGGGCGCTTCAACGAGGTGGGCGAAAAGGACGGGGCCGCACCCATGCCGGGGGACGGGGGCGCTTAATATGGCACCTCTACAGCGCCAATGGCAGAACATTTCAGGTTTCCCAGTCAGCCCCAAGGCTGCGTCCATGCAGGCACTAGGCACTGGACACAGCGGCGGGAGCAGATGGGATATTCAAGGTACCGGGGGACACCAACAGAGAGGAAACCCAATCTGCAAACAGCATCACGAGTGCCTTCAGCATTGAGCTTCCAAGTTTCGGCAGACCGGCCCACACCCGCCGGCACTGACCCGAACGGCTCGTAGGACGTCACGCCCACCAGGGGCGCAGCACCCTTCGGACACCACACTTGGTTTCCGGACGGTTTCACAACACTGAACACCGACGCAAAGGAAAGAAACCATGATCAACAAGAACCAGATCGATGAACTGCTGAACACCGGCGGCACCGTGGTCGGCAGCGACGGCGAGAAGATCGGCAAGTTCGGACAGGTCTTCCTTGATGACCAGACCGGCGAACCGCAGTGGGTCACCGTGCGCACCGGATTGTTTGGAATGTCCGAAAGCTTCGTTCCGCTGGATGAAGCCAGCGTGCACGGGGACACCGTCACCGTGCCGTTCGACAAGCAGATCGTCAAGGATGCCCCGCGCATCGACGACGAGGACGGGCACCTGAGCCCGGCCGATGAGCAGGAGCTCTACCGCTACTACAACCGCTCCTACGACCGGCAGCAGAGCGTGGACCAGCGCACCGGCCACGATTCAGCGGGCCAGCTGCCCGCGGACCCGAACGACACCGCCCTGGCCGGGGGCGTGGGCAACGACCGGCTGGAGGATGACCGCCTGGCCGGCTACCGCCTGGGCGATGACCGCCTGGATGACCGGGTAGGCACCGACCGCACGGCCGACGCCGGGGTCGCGTTCGATGACCGCGACACCACCGGCACCGTAGGCCGGGATCGGGACGCAGGTGAGGGCATGACCCGCTCGGAGGAGCAGCTGCGCGTGGGCACCGAGAACGTGGAAACCGGTCGGGCCCGGCTGCGCAAGTACGTGGTGACCGAGAACGTGACCACCACCGTTCCGGTCAGCCATGAAGAGGTGCGCGTGGAACGCGAACCGATCACCGACGCCGATGCCGCCGGCACCGTGCGCGGCGGCGAGCTGGGCGAGGAGGAGCAGGAAGTGACCCTGCACGCCGAACGCCCGGTCGTTGACAAGGAAGCGGTCCCGGTGGAGAAGGTCCGCCTGGACACCGAGACCGTCACCGACGAGGAAAAGGTCACCGAGCAGGTCCGCAAGGAGCGGATCGAGGCCGAGGGCGATGGGGAGACCATCGACCCGGAAACCGGTGAACGCACCCGTCGCACGGACCGCTAGGCAGTGCCGCCCGCGCCGCGGGCGGCACCATGGTCCGAATCCGAGAAGGAGGGGAACATGAGTACCAGTGCAGATAAGTCACCGCACGACGACCGTGACTCGGGGCTGACCCGCGGTGAGCGGCTGAATAACGAACGCGACCTGAACCGGGAGGCCGAGCTGAACCGCGAAGGCGAGCTGCGCCGGGACCGGAACCAGGGCCGGGACGCCGTCCCGGACGGGGAGGCCAGCGCCGAGCGCGCCCAGCACCGGGCGGACACCCCGTCCGACCGGGTAGCCGAACGGGACCGGGAAAGCGTCGTGGCACGGGAGAAGCACATCTACGGCGGGATGAAGATCGGCTCAGCGTTCTTCGGCTGGCTGACCGCCACCGGCATGGGCGTGGTGCTCACCGCCCTGGTGGCCGCCGCCGGCACCGCCGTGGGGCTGAGCACCGGGGTCAACCCGGATGAGGTCGCCCAGAGCCTGAACCAGGACCCGCAGACGGTGGGCATGGTCGGGATCATCGTGCTGGGCGTCATCGTGCTCATCGCCTACTACTGCGGCGGCTACGTCGCCGGGCGCATGGCCCGGTTCGACGGCATGAAGCAGGGCCTGGCCGTGTGGCTGTGGGCCTTGGTGATCGCCATCGTGGTGGCGCTGCTGGGCTGGATTGGCGGCAGCCAGTTCAACGTCCTGGCCCAGGTCAACAGCTTCCCGCGGATCCCCGTGAACGAAGGGGACCTGAGTACCGCTGGCATCATCGCCGCGGTCGTGGTCGCGGTGGTGGCCCTGGTTGGGGCGCTGCTGGGCGGCCTGGCCGGGATGCGCTTCCACCGCAAGGTCGACAAGGCCGGGCTGGATGTGGTCTAGCGGGCCAACTAGGTGCCGCCAGCCGGTGAGAAGGACTTCTTACTGGGCTAGCGGTCAGGGAAAAGCCGAGGCAGGTGCGTCGTGATGACGTACCTGCCTCGGCTTTCCTGTGCCGTCGTACGGCGCGCGTCCTAGTCGATCCCGGCGCGCAGCTTCATGCTCAGGTGCTTGAGCTGGTCAAACTCCTCTTCGCTCAGCGCATGCCCCATCAGCTCGTGCAGGTGCTTGACGTGCTCGCGCCCGATGTCGCGCTGCACCTCCAGGCCCTTCTCGGTCAGGGACAGGATCATCGCCCGCTGATCGGTGGGATCCGGGCTGCGGGAGATCAGGCCGCGTTCCTCAAGCCGGACGATCATCCGGCTCAGCGACGGCTGGGAGATCAGCAGGAACTTGTTCAGGTCCACCAGCCGCGCCTTGCCTTCGGGACAATTGCGCAGATTGAACAACACGTCGTATTCACGCACCGAGAGCCGATTGAATTCGGGCATCGAGATCAGGTGGCGCATCACCGCCACCTGCGTGCGGAAGAGTGCCTCCCAGGCCTCGACCGTGTTCTTTAGCGGGGCCGGGGCGGTGGTGGCCTCACCGGCCACCATTTGCTCATTGTGTGTCACTGCACTCCTATGCTTGCAGCCCTGTGGCTGGCATCCTTACCCCTTGATCTTATCCCCGGTTAAGCGTCCTGTCCCTTGTCGGGGTGAGAATTCTTGGCTTCTTCCCTGGCCTTCTTGGCGGCCACCAGTCCGGCGTGGGTGGGAGCCGGGGTCAGGTCGGCCGGGGCGCGGGATTCCATTTCCTTGCGCAGCTCGGGCAGCACGTGCTCGCCGAACATGTCCAGCTGGTTCAGCACGGTCTTCAGCGGCAGCCCGGCGTGGTCCACCAGGAACAGCTGGCGCTGGTAGTTGCCGAAGTACTCCTGGAAGGTCAAGGTCTTCTCCAGCACCTCCTGCGGGGAACCAACGGTCAGCGGGGTCTGGGAGGTGAAGTCCTCCAGGGACGGGCCGTGGCCGTAGACCGGGGCGTTGTCGAAGTAGGGGCGGAATTCCTTGACCGCCTGCTGGCTGGTCTTGCCCATGTAGAACTGGCCGCCCAGGCCCACGATCGCCTGATCCGCCCGGCCGTGACCGTAGTGCTCGTAGCGCTCCCGGTACAGGCCGATCAGCTGCTGGTAGTGCTCCTTGGGCCAGAAGATGTTGTTGGCGAAGAAGCCATCGCCGTAGTAGGCGGCGATTTCGGCGATCTGCGGGGTGCGGATCGAGCCGTGCCACACGAACGGGGGCACATCATCCAGCGGACGTGGGGTGGAGGTGAAGTTTTGCAGCGGGGTGCGGTAGCGCCCCTCCCAGTTCACCACGTCCTCGTCCCACAGCCGTCGCAGCAGGTTGTAGTTCTCGATGGTCAGGTTCACCGAGTCCTGGATGTTCTTGCCGAACCACGGATAGACCGGGGCGGTGTTGCCGCGCCCGAGCACCAGGTCGGTGCGCCCGTTGGACAGGTGCTGGAGCATGGCGAAGTCCTCGGCGATCTTCACCGGATCATTGGTGGTGATCAGCGTGGTGCCGGTGGACAGGATGATCCGCTCGGTCTGCGCGGCAATGTAGGCCAGCGTGGTGGTGGGGGAGGAGGAGAAGAACGGACGGTTGTGGTGCTCGCCGATGGAGAAGACATCCATCCCGATCTCTTCGACCTTCTTGGCGATGGCCACGATCGCGTCGATGCGTTCCTTCTCGGTGGGGATGGTGCCGTTGGTGGGGTCGCGGGTGATGTCACTGACGGTAAAGACACCGAACTGCATGGCGGGACTCCTTGTCCTGTTCGTGGTTCCGCTGGGCTTCAGCGACCAATCTATATGCGTATGAATGTAATAACAAGTTGATCCGTCAATTATTCCCGTGTTGCAGTCATCCTGCAAGAGACCTCCAGCCTAAGCACGACCCCGCCAGCGCAGTTGCCGTCCATGGGGGTTCCTGCTGGCAAGGTACGGTGCCGGCCCCGGCGATAGCGGCCGAACGGATCAAGTTCTTCTCGCTGCGACCCCTCACCTGGATGTTGTGGCTGGGCATTATTTGCATGGTCGGCACCGCCTGGCAGCTTGGCGCCAGTGCCAAGGCCAGCGGCGACAACGGCTTTGACACCTATACCCCGGCACCCGAACTGGTGTTCTCGACCCTCCAGCTGGCCCAGCTGTTCTTCGCCACCGCAGCGGCCCTGTGCCTCACCACCGAGTACTCCTCAGGCACCATCACCTCCAGCCTGCAGGCAGTCCCGCGCCGCGGCGTGCTCTACGCTGCCAAGGCGGTGTTCCTGTTCGTCACCGGAACGGTAATGGGAATCGTGGGGGTGGGACTTGGCACCGTGCCGGCGGCCCTCTCCGCCGGAGAGTACGGACTCTTTGACGCCGTGGATCTGATCCGGGCGCTCGCCGGAGCCGGAGTATACCTGGGGCTGATGATGCTCACAGTGCTGGGGATCGCGGCGCTGTGCCGCAACTCGGCGGGCACCATTGTTGCTGCCCTGGCCCCGCTGATCGGCATGCCCCAGCTGCTGGGTCTGGTAAATGTGCAGTGGATTTCCACGGCCGTGGACCATCTGCCCACTGCGGCCACGGTGCTGGCAACCGGGGCCACTGAACCCTATGGCAGCGCGGTGGCCCTGGGAGTCCTGCTGCTTTGGGCGGCCGGGCTGCTGGTCGCTGGATGGGTTTCGCTGAAGTACCGGGACGCCTAGCTAAACCGGGATTATGCACAGACCGGATCCGCGGGTCCGAAGGCTCGTGGGGAACTGGAAAGGACCCGGCCGCACACTGTTGGTGCGGCCGGGTCCTTCACGCCCGTGAGTTGGACGCGAACAGCCCCGCAGAACACACAGTGTGGTTCTGCGGGGCTGGGTTGGTTCGGCGACTCCGGGGAAGCCCCGGGACAACGAGTTAGCCGCGTCGGCTTGTGGAACGCCGGCGGCGAACCACGAAGAGCGCACTGCCCGCGCCCAAGAGCAGCAGCGCCAGCGCTGCGAAAGTGATCAGCTCGGCACCGGTGCGCGCCAGGTCCTTCTCGGTATTGGGCGTCGGATCCTCTGGGGCTGGCGTCGAATCCTCCGGGACTGGCTTGGCATCCCCGGGGGTTGGCGAGGGCTGCGTGTCATCCTGCGCGGTTGGGATCTGCACCGAGACCGGTGCGGTGATGTTGCCAGCTACGTCGCTGGCACGTAGTTCAACCAGCGCGCCCTCCTGACCCACCTCGACCTCACCTAGCAATGCACCCTGAACATCCTCTTCAGTATCCAGGGTGCTCCACTGCTGTTGGGCGTCCAGGCGGTACTCGATGACACCGACCCCGGAGGTCACATCCGAGACTTCAAGGCGCAGCTGTCCGCGGTTCTGGGCTACCGCGCTGGCTTCCAGGTCCGGGGCCTTGGTATCGAGCTTTACCAGTTCCTGAGTAGAGTCTCGATTGCCAGCCCCATCAGTGGCCCGGGCATGCAGGGTGTGTTCACCGTCCTCAGCGATGCTGATCGGTGCTGTGTAGGGTTCCCATCGCTGTCCATCACGGGATACCTCGATTGCTGGCGCGTCGTCGGTCTCGTCGGTGGCGGTGACGTTAACGGTGACCGGTGCGGAGGTGAACCAGCCGCTGGCCCCGGCCGGGTTCTTGGTGTCGATGGAAACTTCCGGCTTGTTCTCATCCAGGATCAGTTCGACCTCAACCGTGGTGTCCCCGGCGATTGCCTGGTCCAGGCTCGCACCGATCGCACCGTCGGCGCCGACGGCAGCGAAATCGCAGGTAGTGTGCGGGGCCAAGGTCTCCGTGGTACCTTGCTGCGAAGTCTGCGGCACCTCGCGCCAGCCGGTGTCACCCTCGCATGACATGGCCAGCTGCGCTCCGTCAGCCGGCGCGCCGGTTTCGTCGGTAACGTTGAGGGTCACCGGGTTCAACGCCGCGCGGAAAGCCGACCCACCTATGATCTGCGCGCTGAAGCCCATGCGGTCCGCAGATACGAACTCGATGGTGTCCGAGGGCAGGTGGTAATCCGGTTCGAGCACGATCGAGGAGTCAGCGGACCAGAACATCCAGCTAAAGACGGCGGCATTGATCCCCACATCGTGGAAGGACTGGTGGTCGCTGCGGCCGACATAGCCGATGTTCAGCGGCTCCTGCTCCAGGTCACTGTGCACGTCGCTGGCGAAGTTCAGTACGGTGTTGGACTCGTTGTCTGGGTTCACGCTCAAACCCCAGAAACCAAAGGGCTGTTCGTTGGTTCCCTTCTCCGCGGTGCCGGCCATGTCCATGTTCCAGGCACCGATCGTGCGCTGGATTTCATCCTCGCTCAAGCTCTGGGCGTGGTGGGCAGAGCCCAGGATACCGATTTCCTCGCCGCCCCAGGAACCGACGCGGATTTCGGTGTCCAGCGAGTAGTTGCTGATCAGCTTGGCGGTTTCGAGCATGATGCCGATGCCGGAGGCGTTGTCGCTGGCCCCGGGACTGCCCACGACCGAGTCGACGTGTGCGCCGACGTAAACAATCGGTGCGGTTCCGTCATCGTTGGCGGCCGGCCGCACGCCGATGACGTTGGAGCTGTCATCTCGGGTCTGCTCGGTGGTGATGCTCAGGCTTAGAGCGTCGCCGGGGGCTGCCGCCAGCTCGCGCAGACGGACAGCCTGCACGCCTCCGGCGGTAACTACCACCAGATCGGCCACCGATTCTGGCACCTCACGGAGGTTGGGAATGGAACCCTTGGGGTTGGTCTGGGCGAGGATGATGCCAGCGGCACCGGCGGCGGCAAGCTGCTCCAGCAGCGCGGTACGGGCCTCGGCATTGGCATTCCAGTCGATGATCACCAGGGCATCGGTGACCTCGGTGGTCGCCAGTCCGCTGCCATCGCCCAGGTCGATGACCGGTGCCTTGAGCGGTGCCGAAGGGCCTGTGATCTTGGCGCCCTGGGCCGAACGGTACTGCCAGCTGGCAATGCCGGGCAGGTCGCGGCTGGGCACGACGTTGGCGACAAACTGTGTGCGTCCGTCGAACACCTCGCGTGAGGTCTGGAAGCCATACTCCTGCAGGTGGTGCTCGACATAATCCTGTGCCGCGTCCTCCGCCGCGGTGCCTGCAACGCGTGGGCCGATCCCCACTGAAAGCTCCTGCACGTGGGAATACACCCGGTCCTGTTTGACCAGGTCCACGAACTCCTGTTGGAAGCCGGGAGTCAGCTTGCCAGTTTCGATCGCTTCCAAGGCATCATCCGGGGCATAGGGCGCCGCATGTGCGACATTGGGGACCAATGCGAGGGAAGTGGACAGGGTCACGACCGACAGTGTCAGCAGCGCCCTCCTTCGAATGCCTCGATGATGCGGGGGATGGGCTTGCTGCAACATGCGGAAGGGTTCCTCTCCAGGAAAAGTGCGCGCGAACGCTCGCGACCCGTACTGGAATCATCGGCCCGGGGCCAGGTCGGTGGAGCGAAGCGGAGTCTGGAAGGGCGAGCCCATTGGGCACGGGACTCGCCCTTCGAGGGTGCAAAATTGATGATGTGGCGCGGAAGTACGACCGTGATATACGTTACATCAAGGAACTTCGGTGCACCAGAGGAAGTCGCTTCTGAGTTGGGATGTTTATCCTGCATCGGGGTGCCGGGCGTGGCATTTACAATGCCCCAGAATCAAGCAGGCTCCACCGCCTACCCCTGCGGGCGGCGGTGGAGCCTGCTTGGCACTGTCACCGGACGGACGCTAGTCGCGCGGCTTCTCCTTCTTCAGCATTTCCTCGACCTCGCGGCGTTCCTTGCGGGTCACCGGGATCTGGCCGGTCTTCGGGTTGATTAGATCCGCATCCGAGGACTGGACCCGCTGGGCGGTTTTGCGGGCCTTGGACAACAGGGTGTCGGACTCCGCATCCACCGCAGCAGGCTCACCGTCGGCCGGAACCGGGGCGTGGGCGCCCACCGCGGCGGCGGTGCCGTACTTCGCCTCGCGCTTGGCCTGGCGGCGGGCCGCGCTTCGCTCCTTGCGCCCCTCCACCAGACGGTAGAGCACCGGCACCAGGATCAGGGTCAGCAGGGTGGAGGTGACCAGGCCGCCAATGACCACCACGGCCAGCGGCTGGGAGATGAACCCGGAGTGACCGGTCAGGCCCAAGGCCATGGGCAGCAGCGCGAAGATCGTGGCGGCACTGGTCATCAGGATGGGGCGCAGACGCTGGCGGGCACCATGGGTGATGGCATCATCCAGGCTCATGGCCGCGCGCTCCGGGGTGTCCAGCCGGTATTGGTTGATCAAGTCGATCAGCACGATCGCGTTGGTCACCACGATCCCCACCAGCATCAGCATGCCGATCAGGGAGGGCAGGCCCAGCGGGGTGCCGGTCAACAGCAGCAGGCCAATCGAACCGGTGGCCGCGAACGGGATGGAGACCAGCAGGATCAGCGGCTGGATCAGCGACTTGAACGTGGCCACCATGATCACGTAGACGATCGCCACGGCGGCAATCAGCGCCAGGTACAGCTGCTGGAAGGACTCGGCCTGCTCGGTGGCGGCACCGCCGAGCTTCACGCTGGCACCCTCGGGCAGATCCATGGAATCCAGTTTGTTGGTGACCTCCGTGGAGACGGCACCCAGGGCGTTCTCTTCCGGGGTCAGGCTGACCGTGGCGATGCGCTCGTTGTTCGAGGTGGTCACCACCTGCTCAACCTTCTCGATCTTCACCTCGGCCAGGTCGGAGAGCTGCTTGACGCCGGTGGCGGTGGGGATCTTCAGTTCCTCCAGCTGCTTCTGGCTGGTCAGCTCATCGGGTTCACCGATGTGGATCTGCAGGTCGGTGAAGTCGATGCGCAGCGTTCCGGCCGGGATGGGGGAGAGCTGGGAGGCGACAATCCCGGCCAGCTGGGATTCGGTCATCCCGGCCTCGGCGGCCTTTCTCGCGTCGATGTCCACGGTCACCTGTTCGCGCTTCTCCGAGAGGTTGTCGGTGATGCCGGTGACCTGCCCGATGCCGGAAAGCTGCTCGCGCACGGAGGTGGTGGCCTCGGAGAGGATTCCCTCGTCCGGTGCGCTGACCTCCACGGTCACATCCGAGCTCATCATGCTGCCCGAACCGGCCGCCACGGTGATCTCCTGGTCCTTGGGCAGGTTCAGGTCCTGGATGTCGCTGCGCACCCGGTCGGCCAGCTCCTCCTGGTCCAGGTCCGCATCGGTGATGACGGTGAAGCTGGCGGTATCCGAGCCGGCGGCCCCCATCATGGCGCTGAGCATGTCCCCGGAACTGCCCACGGTTAGCTGCACGTCCTCGATGCCCTCGGTGTCCTGCAGCAGGTTTTCGACCTTTTCGGCCTGTTCCAAGGTGGTGTCCAGTGCGGTGCCGGTCGGCATCTTCTGGGTGATCTGCAGGGAGTTCTCCCCGGTGCCACCGAGCAGGTTGGTGTTCAGCAGCGGGGTCATGGCCACGGTGCCGCCCAGGATCAGCACCGAGACCAGCAGGGTGATCACCGGGTGCTTCTGGGTGCCGCGCAGCACCGGAGCGTAGCTGCGCTGCATCGCGCCCTTGTTCTCGGCCGTGTGGGCGGTCTTCGCCTGGCCGGTGCCCGGGCGGTGCGGCAGGAACCAGTAAGCCAGCACCGGCACAATGGTCAGCGAGACCAGCAGCGAAGCCAGCAGGGCAATAGTCATGGTCAGCGCGAACGGGCGGAACAGCTCCCCGGCCATGCCGGCCACCAGCGCCACCGGCAGGAACACTGCCACGGTGGTCAGGGTCGCCGAGGTGATCGCCCCGGCGACCTCGCGCACCGCCAGCAGGATGGCCTGGCGCTTTTCCTGGCCGTAGGACAGGTGGCGCTTGATGTTCTCAATAACCACAATCGAGTCATCCACCACGCGGCCAATGGAGATGGTCAGCGCGCCCAGGGTGAGCATGTTCAGGGTGTAGCCGAACACGTTCATCCCAATGAAGGTGACCATCAGCGACAGCGGAATGGAGATCGCGGTGACCAGGGTGGAGCGGATAGAGAACAGGAAGATCAGGATCACCACCACCGCGAAGACCAGGCCGAGCAGGCCCTCGGTCGCCAGCGAGTTGATGGACTGTTCAATGAAGGGGGCCTGGTCGAAGACCGTGGTGATCGTTGCCCCGTTGCCCAGTTCGGATTCCAGCTGGCCAATGATGTCCTGCACCGCGTGGGAGATTCCCACGGTGTCCCCGTCCGGGGTCTTGGTGATGGAGACCGAGAGGGTTTCGGCGCCGTTGGTGCGGGTGATGCTGGTGGCCTCATCGGCTTCGATGGAGACCTTGGAGACGTCTTTGAGCAGCACCGGGCCGCTGTCGGAGGTGATGGGGATTTCGCGGATTTTTTCCAGCGTATCGGGGGCCGAACCGGCGATCACCGGCAGCTCCAGGCCCTCGGTGTCCAGCGAGCCCACCGGCATCGGGGAGCCCGCGTTTTCGATCGCGTCCTTGATGTCCGAGGTGTTCAGGCCCTTGGCGGCCAGCTTCTGCTCATCGGGCAGCACCAGAATGTGCTGGGCGGCGCCACCGGAAACCGAGGCCTCGCGTACCCCGTCGATCTTGCGCAGCTTGGGCAGCGCGATGCGCTCCACATCATCATGCAGTTTTTCCAGGGACTCATCCGAAGCCACGGCCAGGTAGGCGACCGGCAGGTCGGAGACCGAGCCGGCGAAGGAGGAGGGTTCCACGTCCTCCGGCAACTGGTTCTTCGCGTTGGAGATCGCGCGCTCCACCTGCGAACGGGCCCGGTCCATGTCCGTGCCGTACTCGAACATCAGTGAGATCGAGGCGAAGCCGGTGCGTGAGGTGGCCGAGGAGGACTCCAGGCCCTCCACTGCCTGCATCGCGGTTTCCAGCGGGCGGGCCACCTGCTCGTCCACCACTTCGGGGCTGGCCCCGGGCTGGGAGGCCATCACGGCGATCTGTGGGAACTCCAGGGAAGGAATCAATTCCTGTTTCAGGGAGCCCATCGAGATCAAACCGAAGATGGCCGAGAATACCGTGATCAGTGCGATCAAGGCACGGTTCTTCAAAGACAGATTGGCCAAGCGCTGCATGCGGATGCGGTCCTATGCGTTGAAAGATGAAAAGAGCTTGGTTTAACTTTAGTTCGTTGGCAGACGACAACAGAATCTGGAGCGGGATTCCGAGAAAATCATCCCTAAGGATGAAGGCTGAAGGAAACGGCGTCGGTCGCGTTCCGGTACGGGGGTACGTGCTCCTTCGAGTACGTGCTCGCCGGATTTTGCGCGAAGTCGGGTTACCGCAGCGCGGCGACTGTTGGACGCCTTCAGCGGGTCTTTTCCCGGCCGGCCCCACGGTATCCCGGCACCGTGAAGGTGCGCGGGCTTTAAAGACAGAAGACCCTGGCCACGAGCAATTTCGCACTTCTCGTGGCCAGGGTTCTGCAGGGCGCCTACTTCAGCTTCAGCACCTTGTTGGTTTCGGCAGTCACTTCATCAAGCAGCTGCGGGTTCTCATTCAGTTTCACACCGTAGGACGGGATGATGTCCTTCAGCTTCGCTTCCCAGCCGGCGAACTGCTTCGGGAAGCAGCGTGAAAGCAGGCCGATCATGATCGGGGTTGCGGTCGAGGCGCCCGGGGAGGCACCCAGCAGGCCGGAGATGGAGCCGTCCGAGGAGGTGATGACCTCGGTGCCGAACTGCAGCACGCCGCCCTTCTTCTTGTCCTTCTTGATGACCTGAACGCGCTGGCCAGCGTGGATCAGTTCCCACTTCGAGCCATCGGCCTCCGGGTAGTACTCGTTGAGCGACGCGTCCTTCTTGGAGCGCGACTTCAGTACTTCCTTGATCAGGTAGGTGGTCAGGGACATGTTGTCCTTCGCCACGGCCAGCATTGGGATGATGTTGTGCGGGCGGATGGACAGCGGCAGGTCCAGCTGACCGGTGGACTTCAGGAAGTTCATCGAGAAGCCGGCGTACGGGCCGAACATCAGCGAACGCTTGCCGCCCACGAAACGGGTGTCCAGGTGCGGCACGCTCATTGGCGGGGCGCCGACCGAGGCCTGGCCATAGACCTTCGCGTTGTGCTGTTCGCTGATCGAGTCATCGGTGCAGCGCAGGAACTGGCCGGAGACCGGGAAGCCGCCGTAGCCCTTGATTTCGTCAATGCCCGACTTCTGCAGCAGCGGCAGCGCGCCGCCGCCGGCGCCGACGAACACGAACTTGGCGTTGACCTTGAAGCTGGCGCCGCTGGCGTTGTTCTTCACGGTCAGCTGCCAGCCGGCGCCCTCACGCTTCAGGCCGGTGACCTTGTGGCCGTAGCTGACCTCGGCGCCGGAAGTGGCCAGCGAACCGGTCAGGTCCTTAGTCAGGCGGCCGAAGTCCACGTCGGTGCCGCCAACCACGCGGGAAGCGGCGACCTTCTGGGAGGCGTCACGGCCGCGGGCGACCAGCGGGGTCCACTCGTTGATGGTGTCCAGGTCCTCGGTGAACTCCATCGCGGAGAACAGCGGCTGGGCGCGCATGGCGTCGTAGCGGGTCTTGAGGTACTTGGAGTGGTCCTGGCCGATCACGAAGGACATGTGCGGCAGGGCGTGGATGAAGTTCTCCGGCGCGCTGGCGTGCTGGTTGCGCACGGCCCAGGAGAAGAACTGGCGGGAAATCTGGTACTGCTCGTTGATGCCAATGGCCTTGGTCGGATCCACCGATCCGTCCGGCTGGGCGGGGGAGTAGTTCAGCTCACACAGGGCCGAGTGGCCGGTGCCGGCGTTGTTCCATGGAGAGGAGGACTCTTCGCCTGCCTGGTCCAGGTTCTCGAACAGGGCGATCGACCAGTTCGGTTCCAGCTGGTTGATGAGGGTACCCAGGGTGGCGCTCATAATGCCAGCACCAATGAGTACGACGTCAAAATTCTTGGTTGACGTTTCAGAAGGCACGAGGATCTCCATCGACAGTGATACTTTGCTCTTAGGTCAGACTAGACCCATTACGTGAGGGGCAAGAAATTCTCAACCCGTCAACTTGCCGTTCGGCGAGAGTTTGACGTCCACGTACACCTCGTCGAGCACCGGCGAGGACGGGTAGTAGTTGACCACCGAATCCAGGGCGAGCGCCGAGATCGGGAACACCAGCGGCACAATGGGCAGGTCATGGCTCAAAGTGGTCAGGACGTTCCGGTAGGCGGCGGTGCGCAGCTCGCCCACGGCGATGGAACGGGCCGCCAGCACCTGGGCATCCAGCAGCGGCGAGGTGTAACCAAACTCATATTGCTTTGCGGCAAGGATTCCGGAAATGAAGTCATCCTCGTTGCGGTACGCCCCGGAGAAGCCCAGCAGGTGCAGGCCCTTGAACCCGTCGTGGCGGACCCTTTGCACGTACTTGCCGTGGGACCAGTCCACCGGCACCGGCTTGACCTTGATGCCCACCTTGGCCAGGTCCTCGGCGATCAGCGCGAAGCAGCGCTCGGGCAAGGTCAGGTAGTTGCGGGCCACGTTGCGCGGGTAGGCGAACGGAATCGAGGAACCGTCATAGTCGATTTCCTCCAACAGCTTCTTAGCGTCATCGGGGGAGTAGAACAAAACGTTCTCCGGGTTCTCCACCCCGAACGTGGGCGGCAGCAGCGTGGAGGCCGCCTTCGAGCCGCTGATGAACAACTCGCGCACCAGCCGGCCCTTGTCGATGGCCATGGCCAGCGCGCGGCGGAAGGCCGGCTTCTCCAGCCACGGGGCGTCATGGTGCAGCCCCAGGTAGAGCACGGAGAACGGGTCCCGGTTCACCACCATGCGCGCGTTGCGCACCAGGGTGCGCAGCACCTCCACCGAAACCATGTCAAAGGCATCAATGTCCCCGGCCAGCAGTTCGGTCTGGCGGTTGTGGGCCGAGGCGATCGCGGAGATCTCCACCCGCTGCGGGTGCCGCGGATTGGCGTTCAGCCGCTGCTGGTTCCAGTACTCCTTGTTCACCTCCAGCAGCACATGTTCTTCGGTGCGCTTGGCAAAACGGTAGGGGCCGGTGCCGACGGGGTGCTCGGTGAGCTTCTCGGCCGGGTTGTCCTTCGGTCCGCCCTTCAGTGCCGAGGGGGCCGCGATGGCCAGGCCCGGCAGCGTGAACGCCTCAATGACCCCGGTCAGCCGGCGGCGCAGCTTCAGTTCCAGCGTGTATTCATCCAGGGCGCTGACCGAGGCGAAGTAGCTGGCCGAGCCGCCCTCGGACTTGCCGCTGAACAAGTCCTCCTCCAGCAGGGTGCGCATGGCTTCCAGCTGTGCCTTCTGCTGGGCCATCACCGGGGCCAGGTCCTGCTTGTCCCCGGCCTTGGTGTCATTCGGCGCCTGGGCCTGCTCATCATCCTTGGGCAGCTTCGGGATCTGCGAGGTGTGGTGGAAGACCTGGGTGAAGCCCTGCAGGGAGCGTGAGCGCAGCTCGCTGTTCATGGCCAGCCAGCGCTTGAAGTTCGCCAGCACCGCCTCGGCGTTGAACGCGGTGCCGTCATGGAACTTCACGCCCTGACGCAGCGTGAAGGTGTAACGCAGCCCGTCTTCGCTTTCGGTCCAGGACTCGGCCAGCCCCGCGACCGGGCCACCGGTCTGCGGGTCAATGGAAATCAGGGTCTCATAGATTTGCCGGGTGACGCGGAAGGAGTCATTGTCCCCGGCCACCGCCGGATCCAAGGAGAGCGGTGGGGCCGCCGCGGCAATCCTGAAGGTGCGCGGGTTGGCGTTGCCGGCCGCGGCGCCGGTGCTGGCAACGGGTTGCGGTTCCGTGTCGGTGCAGGCGGTCAGGCCCAGCAGGACGGCCGCCAGCGACCCGGACAGTACGGCTCGACGCGTCACGGGCTGGCGCTCAATCGGTGGCACGGTGGCGGCTCGGCTTCCTGGTTCAGGGATCTGTGGAGTTATCGCATCCAACCCGGCGCCGGGCCGCGTTACACCGCTGCCAGGACGCCGGAGGATAGTTTCCAAGATAGCGCACCGATCGGTGAGGATTCGGTGCATTCACCGCTGCCACGCCCGGATAAGCCCAAAATGTGGCCGAAAGGTTATCAGACCTGACGCTGGTGCACGATGTTTTCCCCGTCCTCACCGCGTGACCAGGCCTGCACCTGGCGTTTGAGCAACGCCACCATGCGGGGGAAGAACGCCTCGGTGTTCCCGCCGTTGTGCGGCAGGATCAGCGCGTTGGGCTGGCGCCACAGTTCGTGGTCCTGCGGCAGGGGTTCGGGATCAAAGACATCCGAGGCCACGAACAACCGGCCGGAGGCCACTTCCCGGGTCAACGCCTCGGTGTCCACCACCGGCCCGCGGGCCACGTTGATGATGCGCGCCCCATCAGGCAGGGCGGCCAGAAGCTCGGCGTCCACCAGGTGGTGGGTGGCGTCATTGAGTGGCACGATCAGGATCAGCACCTCGATCTGCCCGGCCAGGGAGGCCAGCTCGTCAATGCCGTGCACCGTCCCGTGCTCGTCGGTGCGGGCGCTGGAGGCAAAACGCAGCAGGTTCACCTCAAACGGCTCCAGGCGTCGGCGGATCTCCTCACCGATTCCGCCCACTCCCACCAGGCCCACGGTGCGGTCGGCCAGTCCGGGCCAGCGCTGCGGCGCCCAGTTGCCCGCTTCCTGGTTGCGCACCGCATCGGGGAAACCACGCAGAGAGGCGATGGCCAGCCCCAATGCCATTTCCGCGGTGGCTGCGGCATGCACGCCGCCCGCGGTGGCCACGCTGACCTTGCTGTCGACCAGGTCGATGATCCCGTCATAACCGGTGGTCTGGGTTTGGACCAGGGAAACGTTCGTGGCCTGCTTGACGCTCTGCAGCCGGGAGAACTCGGCCATATAGGGAAACACCGCAATATCGATCTCATTCGGCTCGACACCCTCGGGGGCGCTGTCCAGGTCCCACAGCACCGGTTTCAGGTTGGCGGGAAGCTCACCGACCGCCTGGAGCAGCTCGGCTGAGGGGAAGGAGACGATACGTTGTTGGCTCATAACCCCACACTAATCAGTGGAGCCCAAAAGCGAACAGAATCCCATGTCATGACGTGTAATCCAATTCACGTACCAAGCGGGGGCATCGAATTTGCGCGAGGGGTGAAAGCTGGTAGAGTTACATCTCGTTGCGAAAGCGCGAAACGAAAGTTTCTAGACCATCGCAACGGGCACCTCTAGCTCAATGGTAGAGCATCTGACTCTTAATCAGCAGGTTCCGGGTTCGAGTCCCGGGGGGTGCACCAGCAAGCAAAGGCTCCGTTTCCAACCGGTT